>DOFS01000154.1:0-2702 GCA_003523945.1 Nitrospiraceae bacterium
CACCCGGACTGGTGGTTTGATGCCGAAAATAAACAATGGAGAGAATGGCCCTCTCGGAGCGAAAACCAATGGTCTAAAGAGGAACATAAGGAATTGTACGTTGATGGACCAGAATGGTGGTTTGATTCTCAAACAAAGGAATGGAAAGATTGGCCTCAAGAGCAACGAGAAACATTAGAATGTCACAAAAAGCTTTATTTAAGCAGCCCCCAATGGTGGTTTGATTCAAAAGAAAAAGAGTGGAAACGGTGGCCGAAATAAACCTTGGATCTTCAATATAACTGCCGCTGTAAGGAGTGGCCCGAATGGAAAACGTATCATGGCACGTATCCGTTCGGGCCGCGTCCCAAAAACAAATGACAACGATGCGCTATCCAAATGACCCCCAGCCAGGCTCACTTGGTTCTTTCTCTCTTTCAGAATGGTCTTTTTGCTAAACAGGTTCCATGGTTACCGTTGGCTTTAATCGCAGGATTAATCGAGAGGGGAATTTTTAAAATATCCAGATTTAGCTTCTAGAAGGATAGAATGTTCAGGTACCTGGTCTTTCCCTGTCTTGCTCCACAACGGATCAAAATATCTCAAGCGTTCCGGATCAAAATAGATGAGAACAGTAAAAAGTCATAAGGTTTATCCTGCCTTCTCCCCTGGATTAAGGAATGCATTTTTCTCCCAGTCACACACCCACACCTCACCCGTCCCGATGGAATAGACCCATCCGTGCAGTCGCAAATTTCCCCGACGTAGCCCCGTGGCGACCGCCGGATGCGTCTTAAGATGATCGAGCTGAACCACCACATTTTCCCGGATGGTGGTCGCAAATAACTCATCTCCCTGCAGATGCGCATACAGATCCTTCATAATTCGGACTGTGGTCTCCGCATGTTGAAGCCACACTGTGACGGCAGGAAGCTCCTGAAGTTTTTCCCGATGTAATAACGCCTCCATAGCTCCGCAATCCGTATGACCGCAGATGATGATATCCTTCACTTGGAGCACAGAGATTCCATATTCAAGAGAGGCGGTACTCCCCCCTATGGCTGCTCCATAGGTGGGAATTAAATTCCCCGCATTTCGAATAATAAACAACTCCCCTGGTTCGGTTTGAGTGAGCAATGACGGATCGATCCGTGAGTCTGAGCAGGTCACAAATACGGCTCTTGGCTTTTGCTGCCCCGACAACCCGGCAAACAACTCTTTCTTTTTTGAAAACACCTCTTTTTGAAACTTGATTAACCCTTTCAATACTTTTTCCATATGCTCTCCCTGCCGAAAGATTATCCCTCTATCCCTTCATAAACCATTGGCCTTTCACGGTCCGGCTGGGGTACATTGCCAAATGCAACCCCTTAGATCCGATTGTGCCCTAGGCCCGTTCTCACGTATTCATTTTATACGACAAGGGACACATGTCCTCGTTAATTCCTGCCACCATGACACAACCAACCTCCCATCCTGACCATTTTCGGTCAGCACTCCTGACCCTCAAAAGCAAATTGCTGACCGTATCCTCCACCGGCCAGGAAGCGGCCCAAACAGTGGAACTGGACCAAACCACGATCGGGCGCGTCTCACGCATAGATGCCCTGCAACAACAAGCGATGGCTCAAGCCGCCCAACAACGGCGACACATTCAATTGCAACGCATCGAATCAGCCCTCCAACGTCTCGAAAACGGCAAATTCGGCTGGTGTATGAAGTGCGGGGAGGAGATCCCCAGAAAACGATTAAACGTGGACCCCACCGCCCCCCTCTGTATCGCTTGTACAGATGGAAGGACACCGTAGGTGCCACAGACCTTGTTCGCTGACCCGTCCCCCACCAAAGTCACCGAAGGAACGCGGAGACTTGTCATGAAGAAACTTCATATTGCCCTTGCTGTCTCGAACACCCCAACCTCGGTTCATAAATATTCCCAATGGCTGGGGCAGACTCGGCTCTGTCACAGCCACTTCGTCACTTAGGCTGGGAAGTGAAAAACATCGACCGATTTTCCGTTGAGGTGGACTGTGATGGAATTGCCTGGGAATGCTTTACCCCCCAGCAACAAGCCGAGGAAATGATCCAAGGCTGGCCGGACATTTCCTATCATCCCCCTCCTTATTCATCCTGAATTTTTACTCAAGGACACGTCACCATTTCTCATGCCTGCCCACTGTGTTGCAAACCGGAGCCTACACTAGTGGGAAACGACCGGTGTCGACCGTACTTTTCCTGCGGGCACTGCCGGCTCATTTTCGTTCCACCCGCCTATTACGTATCACCCAACCAGGAAAAAGATCACTACGACCAGCACGAAAACAATTCTGAAGATCCGCGCTATCGAACGTTTTTAAACCAGTTGGCCGAACCACTCCATGAACGCCTGAGACCAAATAGTTCCGGATTGGATTTTGGGGCTGGTCCCGGACCGACGCTCTCTCTCATGCTTCAAGAGTCCGGACATACCCTGTCGATTTATGACCCCTTTTATGCGTACAATCCTGCTCTCCTGGAACGGACCTATGATTTCATCACAGCCACGGAAGTAGCCGAGCATCTGCACCATCCCGGCCTGGAATTGGACCATTTATGGGCCCGACTGAAGGCTGATGGCATATTGGGAATCATGACTCAACTGACGCCATCCGATCGACCGTTTCTTGAGTGGTATTACATTAAAGACCCGACGCATGTCTGTTTTTTTTCACGCGAGACCTGGG
>DOFS01000154.1:2816-3628 GCA_003523945.1 Nitrospiraceae bacterium
ATGGCTGAGCGCACGATGGGGAGCGGAAATCATTTATTTGGAAAAGAACGTCGTCATGTTTCGAAAACCGTCTCACTCTCAACTTGGATAGACTCTTCCTCCTTCCACACTTTCCCTATGCCGTCGGACATCGACATCGCCATCATCGGCGCAGGAGCAGCAGGGCTGGCCGCCGGTATTTTCGCTTCAAAGACGAACCCGAATCTTTCCATTGCCCTTCTGGACAGTGCCAAAACTATCGGGGCCAAGATCCTGGTCTCCGGGGGTGGACGCTGCAATGTCACCAATCACCGTGTCACCGCGTCCGACTTCCACGGAAACAGAAAGCTGATTGACCGGATCCTTCGACGCTTCGACGAACAGGCCACCGTTCGATGGTTTAGTTCTTTGGGGATCCCGTTAAAAACCGAAGCCACGGGCAAACTGTTTCCCGTGACCAACAAAGCCCGAACAGTCCTTGATGGGCTTCTCAGACGATGCGAGGCACTGGGCGTTTCTCTTTTGACTCAACATTTCGTCCAAGATCTGACCAGAGAGGGAGAGGCGTTCTCGATCCAACATTCCCAGGGTTCGCTTCGTGCCAAACGAGTCATTCTTGCGACTGGTGGCCGGTCTCTCCCCAAAACCGGATCCGATGGATCAGGTTGGACATTGGCTCAACGGTTGGGACATACCGTAACCCCCACCTATCCAGCCTTGGTGCCTTTGCTCCTTGAGCCTTCGTTTTTCCATGCCACCCTTTCCGGTATTTCTCATGACGTAACGCTCACAACCACCATTGCGGGAAAAACCTCCGATCGGTGCACCGGAAG
>DOFS01000085.1 GCA_003523945.1 Nitrospiraceae bacterium
TGGATTAGCTCTTGCTCAGGAGGGTGAGGACAAAAAACCGAAGTGTCAAAAATTAGCGTATGAATTTGCAGACAATCCAAACTCCCTCAACGAAATGCAACTCACCCAGCTGCAATTCTGTGTGACCCAAACTATCGAGCAGCGCTATAAAACCAATCCGCCAGAACTTCTTAGAGGTACCATCATTGAGCCTCCCGTATCTTCAGAGGCCCCAGGCATGAAAATACCCGCTCCATCAGAAAATCCAGTTGACCAAAAATAAGGAAACCAACAGAATTCTCTTGGACAAAACCATGAGAAATTCACCATGCTGGGGAAGGTGAAAGAGAGGGACATCTCAGGCTTGCCATTCATGCCTTCGTGCTGTCCGTTGAGTGAAATCATTGTGCGTGGCTGGTTAATCTTCCTTATTAGGTATCGATACTCACCGGAATCCACCCGAAGTCATGTAGGAATTTTTTAAATAAGACTTTTGAGGAATGGTGCGCATCCCCCCGCCTACGTAATCTGGCAGATAACAAATATCAAACCGGGAGGCGGTGATGTGGATAGATGAAATGGATACAATTCAAACGTGGGTCAATGGCGAGGAAGTCATTCTCAAAAAAATTGGCAGAGAGTATTCGTACCGTCCAGCAAATGAAACCGGAGATTGGCTAAAGGGACTTCCGGATGGAATGGTGTGGGCGGATGCTCAAACCCTCTTTGAAGACTCCCTATGACAATTCCCTTCACTTCTTTTCGTCCGGCCAGGGACCCAATTTTTTCTCTGGTCCAATCAAACCCTTCTGCATCTCACCCGGCATTGGTGGTCCATCAGAATAGGAGTTGTCCTATATCTGAAAAATCGCAGGAATACGGACACTCCATGGCGTTCGAGGCCACATCCATGGATCGTTCCTCTGCGTTCTCTATTGGGTCTGGGTCACAGAATCAGATTGACGAAAACCGACAGAAATCCAAATGGGAATTAAGAGAGTCCCGAGCAGCAAGAGTCCGGCAATCCACGCCCCACGCCAGGGCATCCATTCAGGAGCTGGACTTCCCACAAGCCAGGTTCCGATACCGGTGAGCAAACAGAAAATGGACAATGCCGTAAGCCCCATGGCCATAATCGCTCGCCAAAATCGTCGAACTCCATTTCGTTGCTCCGGCTGAACCCGCAATTCGATAGGTCCCCAAAACCCCGGAGGACGAGCACGCCGGTAAAAAGCCTCCAAACGATCCAGATCTTCCGGACCGGTAAACCAGGACACGGCGACACCAATCGCACCGGCTCCTAGGCCCATGATCAACAACCGCATTTCCTCTTGCTGCCCGGGAAGTACCCACAACAACAGGGGCGCGATAAGAACAGACGCAGCAATACAGGCTAATTCGCCCCCTGCTGTGACACGCCACCAGATCCACCGAAGCACCAACACCACGCCCATTCCCGCCCCAAGCAATAAACTGATTTGCCAGGCAGTTTGAATAGATGACAACCACGGGAGAATGCAGAGTGCAATCAACAGAATCAATAGATTACTCGCACGTGCAACCCAGACCAGGGAACGTTGGGAAGGCGCGCGCTTGAGCCAGCCCTCACAAATAAAACGGCGATAAATATCATTTGTCCAATAGGATGCTCCCCAATTCAAATGCGTATCGACGGTTGACGCCAAGGCCGCCAACATCCCCACCACCATTAACCCTTTAATTCCGGGCGGTAACAGTTCATGAATGCCTTGCACAAAAGTAAATTCGCGAGCCGCAATGAACTGGGGGCCTATCATTTCCGGTGGGGGTGGAAATACCACCAGCAATCCCAAGGCCAAGGGCAACCAAATCAAACTCCGAAGCAGCACTTGAGCCACGGTAAATACCACGGCAGCAACTCGCGCATCGTGATCGCTGCGGCATGCCATGGATCGTTGAGCCAAATATCCTGTCCCATCCGCGTTCATTTGAAGGAGCCATTGAAATCCATAGACCAACAACACCATCATGGTCGCATCCCTGGCACCGAAGGGTGTAAAAGCCAGAATCTCATTCCCCGTCAGTGGATACCCAACCGAAACCGAAAACTTATTCTGGATTTGTTGAGTCAAGGACGCCAAGCCACCCACGTGGTCCACCACCACCCAGGCAAACGCACCACTGGCGACGATGCCGATTCCAAATTGCACCAGATCGGTGGCGACCACACTCCGTAGTCCCCCGGTGGTGGAATACAACACAGTCACAGACACAATGGCCCCGATCGACAAAAGATTATTGGCGGAACGCAACCACACATTGTCCGCTTCCAACCCGCCAACGGTAAACGGGACACCTCCCCATTCCACGATGTGAACGAATACATCAAATAGGCGGGCGGGAAGCCACTGATCCCAAAGAAGGAATGGTTCAGCGAGGCGAGTGGCCGCCAACAACACCATGGCTAACACCGTACAATTGACGATGGTTCCGAAATAAATTGCTTTGATGCCCCGAAGCGCCGATGCTGCGCCATGGCCATATCGCACTTCTGTCAGTTCGGCATCGGTGAGCACCCCGACCCGACGCCAACTTGGAGCCAGGAGAAACCCCATTAGAAGAAAGGCCAAAGCAAAGATCCACAAGCGCCACAGCGCAAAAATACCAGCCGTAGCCACCAGCCCGGTGACGAGCAATGGCGTGTCAGCCGCAAACTGCGTGGCCGCCATGCTAAATCCGGCTTTCCAGCCGGAAAGACTGCGTCCCGCAAGAAAGTATTCTTCCAGATTTTGTGAAGCGACCGCTCGTTCCCGAAACCCCGCTTGCAGAGCATAGACAATGAAAGCGGCAAGAATTCCCCAATCCCAACCAGTCATAGTTTTTAACTCATCTTGACTCTTTGCGTTAAAAGAACAAGGAGGTCGAGTTAGTCGATGAAGGCACGACTCAGCTTCCAGGCCACAACCGGCAAGGTTAACCCACAGACAACCAGAACAAACCCGAGCCCCATCACACCCGATCCCACGAGCCCGGAACGGTCCTCCAACATGACCGGAGTGTCTACCCGAAATCCCATTCCCGCTGGAGGCCACTGCCGCGTCACACGAATTCTTGATCCGATGTACATGACATACGCACCCATTCCCACCGCCGGCATACCTGCCAGCATGCTCACAACCAGAAGCCACATCCCGATTTGGTGCTCCATTGTATTAATTGATGGAATATCTGCCTTGGTCACCTGCGAGAGATACTCCATCGTGAAATAGACCAAGGCCCCGCCAAACACAAACAGCGTCAAAAGCATCACCAGCAGGACCGGGCGATTGAAAGACTTCATCATGCTTAAAAGTTCTGGGAAGAATCCGTTACTTTCCACAACGTGTGTTTGCAGTTATCCAGTACACCCTGAGAAATGATCGCTTCATAAAATACGCGACATCGACTCACATATCCATCTAAATGAACAGTGCTAAACCAATCCATCTGCCACAGATCTGAAGAAAGAAGATGTTGCTGTGCGACCGGTAAGACATAAGCATGGGCCGTCATTTTGGAGCCATCTAACCGGTAAACCTCAAGCAATTCCCTTCGATAGATCGGGTCTTCAAACCGGTCCAAGAGCTCCCAAGTTTGATGACTCATTGCGGAATACACACGACCCTGTGTCAGAGCGCCTTCCCGGGCAACCATTCCCGGATAAATGCGGTCGGTAAACCGAAACTGCGCGAACCCCGGCGCTTCCGCTTCCACCCATGGCAATGCCAGACCAGTCACCGCTTCCATCACTTCGGGGAATTGCAACGTCCCATAGGTAAACAGGGCATCACTCATTTCTTGAATTCAAGCGACTGGTATATGGTGTTTGGATGCAACAACGGCCATTCTTTATATAGTGCCCATCAAACTCAACTAAGAAAATTCACTCGGGAACAAACTTCATCGTCGCCGGATCGCTTCGTGTCGTCGCCCAAGCCACACACCGGTGGCAAACCATAGGCCTGCGATGGGCAGGGCCGCAAATGCCATGTGTGACAAGGTCATTCCCCAAGCATGAAATACGGAGACAATCCCTGTCCCCGTCATATCAGCCCCTCGATGAACGACCGTATCAATCACATTTTTTGCCTGGTATTTTTCCTCCCGGGGAACGACAGTAAAGAGGGTTTCTCGCGTCGGCTTGGTGATGGAAAATTCTCCTGCCCGTCGCAGGACGCCAAACCCAATCAAAACCGGCAGGACGGTCACCAAACCAAACACCCCAAATCCAATAAATGATACCAGGGGCATGACAGCCAACATGATCACAACTCCAAACCGTTTTATCAGCCAGCCTGTCGCGAAAAACTGGAGCGTAAACGCGAACACATTGATCCCAAGATCCACCGATGCGAACAATTGCATGCGATCTTCCGAACTCGGCATGACTTGCGGGATTAATATAGTTTGCTGGGAATACAGGAATGTTGACAGAACTGAATAACACATAAGATAGAGGGCAATGCCTTTCAAATAGGGGGAGCGAACAATACGCGCCACACCTACCCACAAACTGGGAGGACTGGCTTCAGGATTCCTGATGGAAGAAAGGTGTCGGCTTCCCAAATCAATGCCATGATGACCCTGATACCATTTCAACAACGCCATAATACATCCCACCGCCATCAACAAGAAAAGCGCTGACACCAGAAGTAACCCAGAAACCCCGACGCCTTTTACCGCCATTGCGGTTATAAACGGGCCTGTCATGGCGCCAAAACTGCCTCCTGCAGAAATACAGCCAAAGAGTCGCCGGGCCGCATCAGTGGAAAACACATCGGCCATAAAACTCCAAAACACCGACACGACGAATAAATTAAAAACACTCAACCACACAAAAAAGATGGGTCCAAAGGCTTGCAATCCGACTCCACTTTGCAAAGCCACAAAAAACATCAAAAGATTCAGGATAAAAAACACATAGACGGTTGGCAATAATCGACGAATCGGGAAATGCCCCGCGACCCAGCCAAACATCGGGATCACGGCTAGCATCGTGACAAACACAAATGAGAATAGCCACGGGAGATTATGGGCCCCGGAGAGAACGCCCATTTCATCGCGAACCGGTCGCAGGATGTAGTAGGCCGCCAGCACACAAAAAAAATAGACAAACGACCAGATCAGCGCAGGGAGTTCATCCCGTTCAACCGGCACCACCCGGCTGCTCCACTGATGGAGAAACTGTTTAGAAGATTCCGCCATTGTATAGAGAATCGCTTGAGGCACTATACCTGAGGCCATCCATATGAAACATCAAAACAAATGTCCAACCTTACCGTATTCAGACCTCGGCACCCCCATACGGGCCATCATGGGCTCCCAATAACAATGGGTAGATTCCTCTGTAAAAGAAAAGGGTGCTCCAAAGGGCGGGGAGCTTCAGATCTTGAAATCAAAAGGAAAAAGCCGAAAACCGATCATTCATCATCCCCATCAGGATCTTCGGAATCAAACACGTATTTTTTTGTGGAGAAGGGGTCCCAAAGCTTAGAGAGACCGGAGGATTACCTGAGTTGAGAGGAAGGGACGGGCAGGAGATCGGTCATTTCCGGATGGTCCACGATGGCTTGCATGTGAGCCAAAAGTTTCTCCCGGTCTTCAGGTCGAACCCTCTGGTGAATGACGCGTGCCACTGTATTCAAGGCGGCGTGCAGGGTTGCAGAGGTATCAGGAGTTGCAGAATATCCGAGGTGTCCCAACGAGCCGAAGGAAGGCTGGGGATCGGTGCCTGGATTATTCCGCCATTGATCCTGTGATGACAGAGAATCATGACGGGGGCGATCTTGTAGCTCAGTCAGCATGTGTTCGAGATCTCGCAGGATGAGGTCGAGATGCTCTGCCTGGCAATCCTCAGACAACGCCTGAACGTAAATATCCTCTCGACCTCTGGAATCCAAATGAATGTGATACCGACCCTTGCTCAAGACCCCCACAGGCTCATCTAGAAAAGTAAACTGCCGGCAAAGGCTTTCACGTAATGAGTTTGACTCTGATGAGTTCAATGTACCTGAGCCATTGTGGTAAAGACGCTGATCCGCTTCAGACAATCCCCTATATTGAAGGACACTCTGACGAAACTGTTCAAGGCGATCGATGAACACACCGACAGTCATTGACTCTCACTCCTTACCACAAGTAAAAATTGGGGTCGCTTGAGGATGAACTCCCTATTGGGCAGAACCTCCGGGACCAGCTGTCCAAACTAAGGCAACCCGCTGAGCATTTGGAAAAACACGGCGACAGGAACAACTAGGGCAGATCACTGAGGATGCACTAACTTCCTGCAATAATTATATCTTTAGCATAGAAACTGACAACGGCACAAGCCAACCAGAATACATTCACCAAACTTCAAAAATTTAGACCTATCCCTAGACCAATCCACAAAAGGAGACAATTAACTCCAGTTCTATCGGGGCCCAGGCAGGACGACTTGGGAAAAATCCAACCGGCAACCTCTCCATCACATTACATCTGAACAGTAGTCCGCGCTGCTCTCTCATTTGGAGAAAAAATCGACAACGATTCCTCCGCCCCACCTTCCCGATTCGTGAACCACAAACACAACAAGTGCGTTTCTCAATCTCGTCACGATTGAGTTCTCCTACCTTTTTTATAACAATAAACCATCCAGCCACTTGTACCCTCACTTCAGGGAGAGGGCCTAACATGAACACCCGAGTCTCGATTTCGCAAGGAATGCTTGCGTGAGCAAGCAGACCCACTCCCTAATTCTTGTTCTGTACTTGCCCCATTCTTAAGCCAGCATTCATTTTTCACAGGGTACTTCCCATTGATATGGGTCTTTCCGTACTCCAGCTACTATCCCGCCGACACCATTACGGCCAAAGTGTGGGATAAAGATAGGGTTTGCCAGGGGCCTTCGGGTCACCCATCGGGAGCTTTCATGAAACTCTAGGCCAAGAAACCCCAGATTCCCGATTTATGGTCAAATCGGAAGCACCTGTATCAATTTCGCCTGTATCGAAAGGATAATTTGGTGAAACAGGTCCCCAGGAAGGTTCGCCCTGAAATAAGGGAAACGAGGATTGAATGGAAAGACGAATGGCTCACCAGTTCAAAGTCCTAGCATGGGCGATACTTTAAACGTCGCTCATCCATAGCTGGTTAGGCCCTGTCGCCTTAGAAAACCTGCGTACCTCTCAGATACTATAATGAGGTAAGCCATTTTTGCAGATTGACCGGCGCGGCTAAAAGCACAATCAAGAAAAAGAGCACGTCACGTGAAACAGGGATCTTCCTTACCATCCCATGACTGGGGCAAGCACGAGAAGGTGATTGTCTTTGATGGGGTGTGTAATTTTTGCAATGCGTTTGTCAATTTTGTCCTCGAGCGGGATTCCCGAGGATTCTTTAAATTCGGAACGCTTCAATCCCAACCGGCACAGGACATTCTCACTCACCTGCATCTTTCGACCCAGGATTATGAAACCTTTTTACTGCTAGAACACGGGAAGGTCTTCACAAGATCCACTGCAGCTCTCAAAATTTTTCGCAGCCTTCCTGGAGCTTGGCGCTGGCTGTATGCCTTCATCATCATTCCCCGGCCTCTTCGAGATATGGTGTACAGCTTCATCGCCCGGCATCGCTATCAATGGATGGGAAAATCCGACTCGTGTCGCGTACCTACTTCAAACGAACGGACCAGATTTATTTAGCGGGACCTGATGGCCTTCCGGCGACATCAGTTTCTACCGATTGCCCCTCCTTCACCCTCACCGCCTTCTACCACCATTGATTGGAGAAACAGTTCTTCAAGGTCGAAGCTCTCTTGAATACACGGAGCACCATATTCGGCAGAACCCGTAAGAACCCGCAGATTGGGTCGCAGGTGAACGGTCCCCGCATGATGGGTATGGCCACACAAAACGGTGATTTGACAATCCGGTCGTTCCCGTGATGCGTAAAGTAATACCTCGCCAACGGCCTGGCAGGCAAAATAGGGAAGCCAATCATCGTTTCCCATTTTCCCCTGATACCAGCAGGCTTCTTTAAATGGCGGGACATGCGTCAGGCAAATGACGCGCTGATATGATGACAAGGCCTCATCCAATCGATCCCGCAAATAGCAAGCCGCCTCATCTCCCAACGCACGGAGTTTGCGTAATAC
>DOFS01000608.1 GCA_003523945.1 Nitrospiraceae bacterium
TCAAGCTTGGCGTGGACCAGGTAATTGGAGGATTTCAAGGCGGTGGTGGAGCATTGAATCTTGATCAGGTGGAATCGGCTATCAAAATGGCATTGCGCCCCGGCATAGCTAAACGCGCATTTGAATTGTACGAGGCACGGGGCCGGACGCCGGGGAATGACCTGGAGGACTGGTTTGAAGCCGAGCGGCAAATTTTCAATACAAATACACCCTTGTCATCAGGGGAAAGCGAAGTGAAAGCTGAGCCTGAAAGCGCATCCAGGAAGCAAACCAAACCCCGAAAGAAATCGTCCGAAAAGACTTAACATCCCATTTAATTTGGACGGCTGGACGTCCAGGAATGTCTTGTTGGTGTCATCGAGATTCAAGAAAACGTAATTTTTCCTTAACCCGTCGATTGAATAGTTTTTCAGAACATTCAGCCTTGAATTATGGTGAATCTGGCTAGAGGCAGTGGAATTTTATTGCATCCGACGTCCCTCCCGGAGGGATGGGGCATTGGGGATTTAGGACCCGGGGCCTACCAATTTATCGATTTTCTGAAGGCAGCCGGTCAGAGTTGGTGGCAGATGTTGCCCCTGGGACCGACCGGCTATGGCAATTCCCCCTACATGGGCTTTTCCGCCTTTGCAGGAAACCCCCTGCTCATTAGTCCTGAAAAACTTGTGGAGGATGGTTTTGTCTCGGCATCCGATGCGAAAAGGCCTCCGTTTTTTCCGGCCGAACGTGTGGATTATCCTCTGGTCATTGAGCACAAGCGCGCAATCTTCGAAAAATCTTATAAGCAGTTTACAGCCAATCCTCCAGCCGAACATCAACAGGCCTTTTTGTTGTTTCGGGAGAAACATGCTTCCTGGTTGGAAGACTTCTCCCTCTTTATGTCTTTGAAAGAGAGTCATCAGGGGCAGGCATGGACTCGATGGGAACATCCACTGATCATTCGAGATCCTCAAGCCCTGCAGGCCTGCAGTTGTCGCCTCAGGGAGAAGATTGATTATCATCAGTATCTTCAGTACCTGTTTTTTCACCAATGGTCCGCCCTGAGACAGTATGCTCATAGCCAGGGGGTGCGGATCATCGGCGATCTCCCGATCTATATCGCTCATGATAGTTCAGACGTCTGGGCGCATCCTGATTCATTCTATCTGGATGATCAATGTCAACCGTCCGTGGTGGCCGGGGTGCCGCCGGACTATTTCAGCGCAACAGGACAACGGTGGGGGAATCCGATTTACCGTTGGGACGTGAGGGCCTCGTCCGGCTACCAATGGTGGATCGATCGATTCCGGGCCAATCTTGCTCTTGTCGATATGATTCGATTGGATCATTTCCGCGGATTTGAAGCCTATTGGGAAATCCCTGCTTCTGAATCTCATGCCGTCCATGGTCGATGGGTGAAAGGTCCGGGAGGCGAATTATTTGCCGCCGTGAAAACCGCACTGGGTGATTTGCCGGTGATCGCCGAAGACCTCGGTGTGATTACCCCGGAGGTCGAGGCGTTACGGGATAGCTGTGGTTTTCCTGGCATGCGAATTTTACAAATGGCGTTCGGCAATGACCCTAAAGCCTCTCATTATCGACCCCATCACTTTACCCAGAATTCCATCGTCTATACCGCCACTCATGACCATAATACGACGGTCGGGTGGTTTACCGCTGAACCAGGAAGGGAAACCACTCAATCTCCAGAAGAGATCAAGGAGGAGCGTGCGTGTGTGTTGTGCTATCTTGGAACCGACGGTCGAGAAATTCATTGGGATATGATTCGCCTGGCCATGGGTTCTGTTGCCCAACTCGCCATAGTTCCCCTTCAGGACGTTTTGGGATTGGGGAGTGAGTGCCGGATGAATCGCCCCGGCACACTCAAAGGAAACTGGGAGTGGCGCTTCCATCCCGATCAGCTGACGGAGAGAATTGTGGAGCGGCTCAGGAATTTGACAGGGTTATTTGACCGCCTCCCAACACCCACCCTATAGGAATCCTCAACAGGAACAGCCTTTGTGAGAAAAGGAGATCCCGATGAAAATTTTGGTGGCCGTTGATCCTTCCGAACATGCAGAGGAGGCCATTCGATTTGTGAAATCGGTGGATTGGCCAAAGGCATCAGAGTTGTATTTAATCCATGTGATCGAGATGAAACATGCGTCTCCTCTGATACCGTCGGGTGGACCCTCCAGTTGGGATCGGGTCATTTCCGAAGCAAGGGGGAAACTATTCACCGAAGCGAAGGGTCTTCTTGAGCACACGAAGAAGGAGATTCTTGAAGAAAGGGTTTTGACTATTAAGTCTCTTGTGATGGAAGGACTTCCGGGTGCGGAAATTTTACAGGCGGTGGAGGACTATCAAATTGACCTGGTCATCTTAGGAACCCGTGGCCTTTCCAATGTGAAACGGTTTCTTCTAGGGAGTACCAGTGATTGGGTGATGAGGGAAGCCCCGTGTTCAGTGTTATTGGTTCGTGAAAAACTCAGTAAGGTGACGATGGGAAAATCCGCCGCCAAAATTCTTTTAGCCACCGATGGGTCAGCGGTGGCTTTGAGTACTGTGGATATGCTCGGTCTGTTGACCTGCAAGACCCCTCCAAAGGTGATGGTGACCCATGTGGTGGGAAGACCGGCTTATCTGGAGGGGTGGTATTGGGGAAAAGGAAAAGCGGCATTTAAACAATTAGCCGAACAAGTATCGGAGAACGCTCAAAAAGAAGGCGCCAGCCATCTGGAAGAGCTGAGCCAAAGAGTCAAAGGACTCGGCATGGAAGTCGATACCGTGTTGACCAAAGGAGATCCTGCTGAAGAAATTGTCAAAATTGCGGAGCGCTCGAAAGCCAAATTGATCATGGTGGGATCAAAAGGGTTCATAAGGGGCAAGCTGGTCCCATTGGGGGGGGTCGTCAGAAAAATTGCTCGCTATGCTCCATGCTCCGTCTTGCTCACCCGCCCTGGCAGATCTGAGAAAGAAGTTTGATGCGTGATCCGTTTTTCCAGCAACATTCTAGACCATCAACATTTAATAACCGCACGTAACAGGGTGTTCTCACAGGGAGGCAGGGAATTTTGAACCCGCTTTTCATGGGTTGTCCTTCCTTCAATTGAAATGAGCACGATGCCGGTTTCCGATCGAAAAAAGTCAGACATGTGCTGGCATGCTTTGGATGGCGAATCTGTCCTCAAGGCAGTGGCCAGTCAATTGGGGGGCCTAACTCAGGATGTCGCTGCCCAACGTCTGGCTCTCTATGGCCCCAATCGCTTACGTCCGCCTAAAAAGCAATCGTCCTGGCAGCGGTTTTTCTCCCAGTTTCACAATATTTTAATTTATATTCTCCTGGGAGCGGGTGTTGTGACTGCCATTCTGGGTCATTGGGTGGATACCAGTGTGATTCTCGGCGTGGTGGTCATTAATGCCGTCATTGGATTCCTTCAGGAAGGCAAAGCCGAAAGGGCGATGGATGCCATTCGCCGGATGTTGTCCGTGCAAGCCTGCGGGCTTCGGGATGGAACCCGTTGCCCCATTCCAGCGGAAAGCCTTGTGCCCGGGGATATTGTGTTTCTCCAATCCGGGGACAAAGTCCCGGCAGATCTGCGTCTTCTCAAGGTCAAAGACTTGCGCATTGAAGAAGCCGCCTTGACCGGTGAGTCCGTTCCGGTTGAGAAACATATGAAAAAGGTTCCCGAAACCGCATCCATTGGTGATCGAAAAGGCATGGCCTATTCGGGAACTCTGGTGACCTATGGAACGGGAACCGGGGTGGTGGTCGGGACCGGCGATTCCACGGAAATAGGACGGATCAGCGCCATGCTGGCCGGGGTGCAGACCTTGACCACGCCACTTCTCCGAAAGATCGGAGAATTCGGTAGCCGGTTAAGTCTGGCAATCATCACCGGAGCGGTTGGTGTGTTTCTCTTCGGAATTTTTTTCAGAGAGTATGGTTTCAGTGACATGTTTCTGGCGAGCGTTGGATTAGCCGTTGCCGCTATTCCCGAAGGCCTCCCGGCCATTATGACCATCACGCTCGCCATCGGCGTTCAAGCGATGGCACGACGCCAGGCGATTATTCGCCGGCTGCCGGCTGTAGAGACCTTAGGATCCGTGACCGTCATTTGTTCAGATAAAACCGGCACGCTGACACGAAACGAAATGACGGTTCAAACGCTGGCGACTGCGGCATATACCGTGGAGGTCAGTGGTGTTGGGTATGATCCTCATGGCGGATTTTCTCTGCTTGGCAATCCGGTGATGCTGAGTGATCTCGCGGAGGTGATGGAACTCGCTCGGGCCGGAATGTTGTGTAACGACGCGGATCTGACCCAGGCGGAGGGGATCTGGCAGATCAACGGAGATCCGACAGAGGGGGCCTTGGTGACCCTCGGAAGAAAAGCCGGATTGGATTTTCGATTCGAACATGAGATGTGGCCGCGGACGGATGTGATTCCCTTTGAATCTCAACATCGGTTTATGGCGACGTTACATCATGACCATGCCGGGCATGGATTTATGTATATCAAGGGTGCCCCTGAACGGGTATTAGAGATGTGCGCGTTTCAGCGGAGTCTGGGGGAGGATCATCCGTTGAATAGCCGGTCGTGGCATGATCGGATCGAGCAAATAGCGAGTCGTGGCCAGCGAGTGCTGGCGGTGGCCTTTGCCTCGACCAATCACGAACATCAAGAGTTGCGGTTTCAAGATGTAGAGCAGGGCCTGACGATGTTAGGCCTCTTCGGCATTATTGACCCACCCAGGGCTGAAGCCATTGAAGCGGTCCGGCAATGCCAACAAGCCGGGATTCGCGTCAAAATGATTACCGGGGACCATCTCGTGACGGCGAGAACGATCGGCTTGCAGATGCATATCGGAGATGGGAAACAGGCTCTCTCGGGACAGGTACTGGAAACCTTGAGCGATGAGGAATTGAAGCGTGTTGTTCGGGATATCGATATCTTTGCCCGGACGAGTCCGGAACATAAATTACGGCTTGTGCAAGCTCTCCAGGCCGGTGGGGAAGTGGTGGCCATGACGGGAGACGGGGTGAATGACGCCCCGGCACTCAAGCGGGCGGATGTGGGAGTGGCGATGGGAGTGAAGGGAACGGAAGTGGCAAAGGAGGCAGCGGAAATGGTGTTGGCCGATGATAATTTTGCCTCCATTGCTCATGCCGTCGAGGAAGGCCGTCGGGTCTATGACAATATTCAAAAGTCCATTCTGTTTATTCTTCCCACCAATGTAGCTGAAGCCGGAGTGATTGTGGCCGCTATTCTGTTAGGGACCGTGTTGCCGATTACGCCGGTACAAATCCTGTGGGTCAACATGATCACCGCCGTGACATTGGCTTTGGCCTTAACTGTCGAACCTCCTGAGTCGGATGTTATGCGACGTCCCCCTCGGAACCCCGGGGAAGCCATACTGTCACGGTTTCTACTGTGGCGAATCGGCTTTGTGGCCGTCTTAGCGGTGGCCGGCACGTTTGGACTATTCCTGTGGGAGCGTGAGCAGGGGGCCTCTATCGAAACCGCGAGAACGATTGCCGTCAATATGTTGGTGGTCTTTGAAGCCTTTTATGTCTTGAATGCGCGGTCTTTTTATAACTCGGTTTTGTCCCGCAAAGGATTGTGGGGAAACCCCTATGTTCCGCTCACCATAGGCATGGTGTTAGGGATTCAAGGGCTTTTTACTTATACGGATGTGATGCACACGTTATTTCATACCACAGGCATTGATGGACTTGCCTGGCTTCGAATAGTTGGAATTGGCACGGTGATATTTTTGCTGGTCGAATTGGAAAAATATGTGTTTCGGATTATTCTGAAACTGAAAACATCCGATCCGGCAATGTGATAAACGGGTTGCGATCGTGAGAATTGTCTTCGAATAGGCATCGGGAATGTTTTGGGAATAAAAAGAGGCGAAATAGCATAACAGGCCGTCCTTCGATCGAACCGGAACGATTGATGCTGACAGGAGGGTGAAATGGAGGAAAAAAGATGAAAACTGGTCCGTCAAAAAAATCAACAGTGACCAAGGAAGAACTTCAGCGGATTGATGCCTATTGGCGTGCGGCTAATTATTTGTCCGTGGGTCAGATTTATCTCCATGATAACCCCTTACTTAAAAAGCCGTTGACCCTTGAACATATTAAACTGCGATTACTTGGCCATTGGGGGACGACTCCGGGCTTAAACTTTCTGTACGTCCATCTGAATCGGGTGATTAAGAAGCATGATCTGAACATGATCTATATTGCCGGTCCCGGCCATGGCGGTCCGGGTTTGGTAGCTAACACGTACTTAGAGGGGACTTATACCGAGGTGTATCCCAACATCTCTCAGGATGCCGAAGGCATCAAAAAACTTTTCAAACAGTTTTCTTTTCCAGGCGGGATTCCCAGTCACGTGGCTCCCGAAACTCCCGGGTCCATCCATGAGGGAGGGGAGCTTGGCTATTCGCTGTCGCATGCGTTTGGCGCGGCCTTTGATAATCCTGATCTGATTGTCGCCTGTGTGGTGGGTGATGGCGAAGCCGAAACCGGCCCCCTGGCGACCGCCTGGCATTCCAATAAATTTTTGAATCCGAAATTGGATGGCGCCGTGCTCCCCATTTTGCATTTGAACGGATACAAAATCGCCAATCCCACGGTGTTGGCTCGAATCAGCCACGACGAATTGAACAGCTTATTTGTCGGCTATGGCTACAAGCCGTTTTTTGTGGAAGGGGATGATCCTGAGACCATGCATCAGGTCATGGCCGACACGTTGGATGAGGTGATGAAGGAAATTCATGCTATTCAGCATCGGGCCAGGGAAAAGGGGGAGACCTCCCGCCCGTGCTGGCCGATGATTGTCTTGCGTAGCCCCAAGGGGTGGACCGGTCCAAAAGAGGTGGATGGAAAAAAAACCGAGGATTTCTGGCGTTCCCATCAGGTCCCGTTTTCTGAGATGGCGACCAAG
Organism: Nitrospiraceae bacterium; assembly: GCA_003523945.1. Classification (GTDB taxonomy): domain Bacteria; phylum Nitrospirota; class Nitrospiria; order Nitrospirales; family UBA8639; genus Nitrospira_E. The sequence continues at coordinate 6,939 of DOFS01000608.1, forward strand.
AAGGATCATATTCAACTGCTCGAAAAGTGGATGCAGAGTTACAAGCCTGAGGAATTATTTGACGAGACCGGCAAACTGTTTCCAGAACTGGCGGAATTGGCTCCGAAGGGGGAACGGCGAATGGGCGCGAATCCTCATGCCAACGGTGGGTTGCTGCTCAAAGATCTCAGAATGCCTGATTTTCAGGATTACGCGGTGGAGGTACCTCTACCCGGAAAGGTCGTGGCTGAAGCGACGCGGGTGATGGGCACGTTTCTTCGGGACGTCATGAAACGCAACATGGGCAACCGGAATTTCCTGGTCTTTGGTCCCGATGAAACCGCGTCCAACCGCCTCGGTGCCCTGCTGGAAGTGACGAATCGTCGATGGGTGGCAGACACCATTCCTGAAGATGATCATCTGGCTCTGGATGGACGGGTGTTGGAAATTCTCAGTGAACATACCTGCCAGGGCTGGCTGGAAGGGTATTTGCTGACTGGGCGCCATGGGTTTTTCTCCTGCTACGAGGCGTTTATTCATATTATCGATTCCATGTTCAACCAGCATGCCAAGTGGTTGAAGGTCACGGGGAGTGAGATTCCGTGGCGGAGACCCATTGCATCATTGAATTATCTCTTGACGTCCCATGTGTGGAGGCAGGATCACAATGGGTTTTCTCATCAGGATCCGGGGTTTATCGACCATGTGGCCAACAAAAAAGCCGAAGTCATCAGAATTTATCTGCCGCCTGATGCCAATAGCTTGTTATTCGTCACGGATAAATGTCTTCGAAGTCGGAATCTTGTCAATGTCATTGTGGCGGGAAAACAACCGGGTCTGCAATTTCTCAGCATGGATGCGGCCATCAAGCATTGCACCGCCGGTATCGGGATCTGGGAATGGGCCAGTAACGACAAAGGCGGAGAACCTGATGTGGTCCTGGCTTGTGCCGGAGATATTCCCACGCTGGAGACGTTGGCTGCGGTGGACCTGCTTCGCAAGCAGGTTCCCGATCTGAAAGTGCGGGTCGTGAATGTGGTGAACCTCATGAAACTTCAACCGCAGAGCGAGCATCCGCATGGGTTGTCCGACAAAGAGTTTGATACGCTCTTTACGACGGATAAACCTGTCATCTTTGCTTTTCACGGGTATCCCTGGTTGATCCATCGTCTGACGTACCGGAGAACGAATCATAAAAATCTTCATGTTCGAGGCTATAAAGAAGAAGGCACCACGACCACCCCGTTTGATATGGTTGTTCTCAACGATCTTGACCGGTATCATCTCGTGGCGGATGTGATTGATCGTGTGCCGAAGCTGGGATATCTTGCGGCCTATGCCAAACAGGCTATTCGGGATAAAAAGATCGATCATAAAACCTACATTGCCAAGTACGGTGATGATATGCCGGAAATTAAAGATTGGAAATGGCCGTATTAGTTTTCACGCCCCATTGAGATAACGACGGGTGTGTCGATGTATGGCCTGCTCCGTTCCCATAATTCAGCCGCCTAGATTGTTGTGGTATCCTCCTTCATGTGGATGCCTTAGATTTTTTCGTTTACCCTGTTTTTTTAAGGAGCCATACGATGGAACGCCGAGACATTTATATTACCGAATTCGATCTGAATCGGCTCACTGAACTCTTAGGAGTCTGGCAAACGTTCAAAGGCAGCAAGAGTACCAGCATTCATTTGGAAAGCTTAATGGAGGAATTAGACCGGGCGCATATCGTACTCCCGAAGGATATTCCGGCTGATGTCGTCACAATGAACTCACGTGTCCGGCTATCAGATATAAGCAAAGGAGAAGAGCTGGTGTATACGTTGGTCTTTCCGCGTGATGCGGATGCTGCGACAGGAAAGATTTCTATTCTTGCTCCGGTCGGAACGGCCATTCTCGGGTATAGGGTCGGGGACATTATTGAATGGCAGGTGCCTATAGGAATACGGAAGTTGAAAATTGAAGAGATCCTTTATCAACCTGAGGCTGCGGGAGATTTCCACCTGTAAATTTGGCCGGGCTCTATCGGGTCACATGCACAGCGTGGGAACGTTTTAAGGTACTGAAGTAAAAATGATTAGCTGAACTGTCCGGGAAACGCCTTATCGTTCAAATGGTCGGACATGATCGCCCTTTTCCCCGTTGGCCATAACGAAAGACCGGATCTCCGATCACAATTTCCTGGAAGAAAGCTTGTTTCCCGGCGATCTCACTGCTCGTGTGGAATTCCTCAGACAACGTGAATTGGACGAATTGGATTTCCTCTGATGAAAGCGCGATTTTCTGCTTGTTCAACCCGCCCGCATCCGCATCTCTATGAAATCAATACTTCTGTATGGTTGCACGAACTCTCCCGAAAGATGAACCGGACAATTCATCTTGGAGACGTTTCTGATCAAGAATGGGATGACCTTCAAGCAAAGGGATTTGATTGCATTTGGCTCATGGGTATGTGGGAGCGCAGCCCTCTTGGCCGGCGGATCGCAAGTCAACATGCTGATTTGCAGAGGGAATATGCCAAAGCGCTTCCCGGGTGGCATGACTCGGATGTCGTGGGTTCCCCCTATGCTGTTCGGGCATATCGGCCTGATCCGGAACTGGCGTCGTGGGAGCAACTGGGGAAGGTGTTGGAAAAACTTCATGAGCGAGGCATGAAGTTGATCCTGGACTTTGTCCCTAATCACACGGCCCTGGATCATGAGTGGACCACCAGACATCCGGAGTACTATGTTCAGGGGACCTCAAGGGATGAGACGAACTTTCCTTCGGAGTTTTTCCCCATCGAAACTCCGAAAGGCATTCGGTATCTGGCCCATGGGAAAGATCCCCATTTCCCTGCATGGACAGACACCGTGCAATTACAGTACTTCAATCCGGACATGCGTGCGGCGCTACTGCACGAACTAGGTCACATTGCCCAATACTGTGACGGTGTCCGCTGCGACATGGCGATGTTGGTGCTTAATGACGTGTTTGCTCAGACATGGGGGAAGCATGTGGAACGCGCGGCCTGCCCTTCCAGCGAATTCTGGACGGAAGCTATCGCGCTTCTCCCGGATTTTCTGTGGATCGCCGAGGTGTATTGGGACCGGGAATGGGAACTTCAACAACTGGGTTTTCACTTTACGTATGACAAAAGACTATACGACCGGCTGTGCCATGCAAGCCCACGGGAGGTCGCAGGGCATCTTCAGGCTGACGTGATCTTTCAAAACAAACTCGTACGATTTCTAGAAAATCACGATGAAGCAAGAAGTGCGCTGTTCTTTGGCAATGTCCGACTCCCTGCGGTCGGGGTCCTGATGGCCACCTTGCCGGGCATGCGTCTGTACCATCAAGGACAACTCACCGGGAAGCGTATCCGGATCCCGGTTCAACTTTGTCGAGTCCAGGACGAACCCCCTGATGAAGTGACCGTCGCGTTCTATGACCGAATCCTGGCGCTTACCAATGAAGACGTGTTTCACCTGGGGCAGTGGGCCCTGCTCACCGTACGTTCTGCCGGGGATGACTCTTTCAACAATGTTATAGCCTATCAATGGACAGCCGACCGGGATTGGAGGCTTGTCGTGGTGAATCTGAGTCCCATGGTGGCCCAAGCGTATATTCGGCTGAACGGAGCGCTTGGAATGGAATCGCACACCTCCCTCAACTACACCTTGTATGACCAGTTCAGCGATCTATCCTTTGAGGGTAGGCGAAAGGATCTCATCCAAGGCGGATTGTACGTCCGTCTCGAACCTTTCGGGTGCCATATCTTTTCTCTGGAAGATGGAGTCGTTGAGAAAGGCAACGGGGGTAAGAAATAACAGTCCGAGAGTTTATAAGGCAATCATGGTATGAGGTCATTCGTCGTAAGTTTGAATGCGCAAAATTTTTGCGCGGTTACCTCCGCCGTTTCTGGCCATACCATTTCTCTCCTTCGGCCGTAACAAAAACTTGATCTTTTCCGTCATCCCCGCCGGTTCGTGGCAGGGATTCATCCGAAACGAAAACAAGATGGATTTCTGGAAACGAATGTCGGGAATGACAGGCGTCAACTTTTCGAGCTGGTTCTCGCAATAAAACTGGTGATCAATTGCTCCAATTCCTTGCTCCCGCATGAAGGGCACGTTGCGGCCTTGTTTTCATGTTCCTGCAGCGTGAGGGCCAGAAGGCATTCTTTGCCACATTTGAGACATTTGTAATCGTAGAGAGGCATCATCTGTCCTCCTTGTTGAGTTCCTCCCCCATAATCGGGAGAAGATTCTTGACGATGTTTGGACATTTCTCTTCATTCAGATTCAGTTCCCCGTCCTGGGTGCCGGGGACTTGGAGTTGTGGGTGGTTTCCAGAGAACGGTGGTCCCCCCACTCTGCGACAATTTGGGCCATTTCACTTAAGCGTTGAGCGGCGCGTCCAAAAATGGTGTTGGGCGGATACTGTCCATCCGGTTGAATTTCCCCCGCAGGCATTCCAGTAAGTAACTCGAGAACTTCTTCAATGGTATGCACCCCATATACCGTAAATTGTCCTGCCTCCGCTGCATCCACGACTTCATGTTGCAGGGCCAGATGGCGGATGTTCTTTGCAGGAATCAGCACTCCCTGTTTTCCTGTCAATCCGCGTTTTTTGCATGATTCAAAAAATCCTTCGATCTTTTCGTTCACGCCTCCGATGGGTTGAATTTCGCCCAATTGATTGACCGATCCGGTGACCGCGAGGGATTGGCGCACAGGAACTTCCGCCAGACTCGATATAATTGCGACTAATTCGGCAACGGCCGCGCTGTCTCCCTCCACCTCCGAATAGGTTTGCTCGAATGTGAGGGTCGCACTTAAGGCAAATGGTCGGGACTCGGCGAATTTTCCACCAAGAAACCCCGCGAGGGTCATCACCCCCTTGCTGTGGATTTCCCCGGCCAGTTCGGCTTCACGTTGGATATCAATGACGCCTTCATTGCCCACAAAGGTACGAGCGGTAATCCGGCAGGGACGGCCGAAGGCATAGTCTCCGAGCTGATAGATGGACAGCCCGTTGACTTGACCAACGGTCTCGCCTTCCAGGTCCACCATAAGCGTGCCTTCCTGGATTTCCTCCTGGAGTCTTTCTTCTAACTGATTGGTGCGGTGGCGCTTCTTGTCGATAGCGGCTTTCACGTGAGTGTTCGATACCAATGTCCGGCCATCCTGCTTGGCCCAATAGGCGGCTTCGCGAATCACATCACTGATTAAACCGAGGCGCAATGACAGGCGATCACGGGATTCGGCAAGACGAAGGCTGTGCCGGATCACTTCACCCACAGCGTCAGCTCCAAAAGCGGGAAGCCCTTCGTCACGACAGAGCTGTGCGATGAAACGGGCCTGGAGTTGTTCCTGGCGTGGATCCCGAGGGATATCCACCTCAAAGTCGGCTTTGACTTTGAACAGTTTTGAAAAATCATGTTCATACCCTTGGAGGAGAGCAAAAATGTGAGGAGGGCCTAACAAAATGACTTTGATGTCAGTGGGAATTGGTTGAGGTTTAAGACCGGTTGTAGCAAAACCAAAATACTCTCCGGGATCTTCAATGTTGACCGAGCGTGTTTTTATGACCCGCTTGAGCGCTTCCCAGGAGAAGGGCTGATGGAGCAGGTCTAACACATTTATCATCAAAAACCCCCCGCTTGCGCGAAGACAGGAGCCGGCTTTGATCTCGGTGAAGTCGGTATAGACCACACCCAAATGGGCCTTTCGCTCAATTTTCCCGATTAAATTCGCATAGGTCGGATGAGGCTCATCGATGATGGGAGCCCCGGAATGTTGAGTATGTTCGATCAGGAGGTTCACTTCATAGCGACTGAGATTCGGCTTACGATCGCGTACATCCCAACCCAGAAGTGCCAATTGAGGACCTTCGCGCGGCAAAAAATCCTGGTAGTTGGCGACAATGTCTTCTTCGACTTTTTGAAGATATTCCAACACCTCTAAAAGGGATTGATGATGGTCTCGAAGGACCGCAAAGCGGTTGTGCATGACTGCTCTGACGACCTGGCGATCCATTTCACTGAGTTGATGATCCCCTTCATGGTCCAAGGCATGAACCTGGGCTTGGAATTCACGGATCTTTCCTTCAAGGATTTTTGCCTGCTCGGATATTTTGTCCTTTTCGGCAACAGTCAAGGTGGCGTGATCCTTTTCCCGCAGCGGTTTTCCCTCTCGCATGGGAACGAGATTGAATCCCACCGGATCTTCTTTGAAGCCGAATCCACGCGAGTTGGCTTCTTCATTGATTTTTTTAAAGAGGGTCTCTTTCTTTTCTTCACGCTCTTCGATGATTTTTGCCCTGGCATCTAAATATTTATGGCTTTCAAACGCCAAGGGAAGATCTCTTTGAAGACTTTGAATGATGAAGCTCATGGCCTGTTTAAACTCTCGCCCTTTGGAGGCAGGAAATGACAGGCAGATGGGGGAAGACGGCTCAAGGAAATTATAGACGTAACACCAATCAGGAGGATCAGGCTTTGATGAGGCCACGTGTTGGACACGCTGTTGAATGATGGCCCATTTACCGGTCCCAATTGGCCCTGAGGCATAAATATTAAATCCATGACTTTTCATATTGAGCCCGAATTCCAGTGCTTCTATAGCCCGGGCTTGGCCCAGTGGTTCTTCCAGGGCGGGAAGTTCGCTGGTGTCGCTAAATCCCAAGCTATCCACGTCGATGATTGGAGCTAATTGTGAAAGAGGAATTTTTAATTCGTCCATGTTTGGTCAATTTTCCTAGCGACAGTGTGTGAAGGTTGTTTCCGAACGTTGGGTTCGACGGGACGGCAATTTTAGATCCTGGGTTGATAGGGAGCGATTTGCCGGATATAGCCGATCACCTCTCGAATCTCCTCTGAACTCAATCGATCCCACCAACCATGCATGGGGCTAAAGACCAGGCCCCAAATAACGATCGCACGAAGGTCTAGCTCGCTTTTGGCCGTAGATTCCGGAGAATGAAAATCTGTTGGAGGCACGATTAATGCTGATGAGTCCGGACCCCTTCCGTCCCCCGCCATTCCGTGACACCGGAGGCAATGCAGACGATAAATGGTTTCTCCCGCGGAGATCATGGTGGTCTGTTGAGCCCGGACTTCTCCAGGCCATAGCAAGATGCAGACACAACTGATAACGGATAGGACCAGACTGAGAAGGCCTTGTTTTTTTTTCATCGGGTGAAATTAGTAGGTTTCATGGAAATGCGATCCTGTCGCATCTTGCAACACCCCTTCCCTTTTTTATGGACCCAAATGGCAACACTTTTCGTATGCTCGATTTTCACTTAGTCTTTTTGCTCTAATCCCAAACTTACCCATGCCCGCAAAAGATCCTGCCGGGTCAGGCATCCTATCACCACACCATTTTCCTCTACTGGAAGTACCAGAAAATGATGGTCTTTCATGATTTTGACAGCCTCCGCTAATGTGGTGGAAACAGGAATAGCGATAGGGTCCGGCACCATGATCTCCTTTGCGGTTAATTGGCTGACATCCCGTCCCGCTTCCAGCACGGCCAACACATCAAATTGGCTGATGAACCCCACACAGTGCCCGTTAGGATCGACAACCGGTGCGCCTGGAACGGAAGACGTGAGAAGTTCTTTTGTGATCGCCAATCCATTCTGATCGTGATGAAATCGGAAATCATGGAGTGTGGCGATTTGTTGGATTGTTCTGAGGCCGACAGTGGCGACCGCATGAAGACCCATGTGTTCCTCCTCTCTCTTTCACTCATAACCCCACAAAAGTCTTTTCACAGGGATGGAGTGAATGAAAATTTACACGGTTTGAGGCGAAATCAGGTATGACTTCCATCTCGAATATACAACCCTCCAACCTCCAGAACTGTTCCGTCACTTAAGGTGATGGATAAAAACTCCTGATTCTTCATGAGAGATTTGACTTCTCCTGACCATCTGGATGGCTCAACAGACACGATTGTTTTTCCAGTAAATTTTGCCTTTAGCCGTTCTGCGTTATCCTGTTTCATGTGCTGGCCTCTGTCTTGTAATGGTTGATAACGTGTGCATGGTGTTTTTTTTGTAAGCACCATGAAATTAGAATCTTTGCTCCTACATGAGTTGAAGCAAGCCTCGTGCCTTATGAACAACCTCTCTCTTTCGTCCTCCCCGCCGGTGGTCACCGGGGATCCATCCGCAATCAAGACCAGAGGATGCCCGATGAATGATGTCGGGCATGACAAACTTTTTTCCGGAACATACAGAATATATGGTTCCTCGCTCTTTTGTGTGTGTCCCTGAAAGGTTCGTTTCCCATGGTCCGACGCCTGCCGTCTGGCCCAAGGAGGGACGCGCTCATCAGTCGGCGGGCCTTGTTTGAGCGGAGCGAGTTGGACCGCCCTCCGCAGGCTGGCGTCCATCTGCTCCAATAAGCCCAGACGGGGCGTCAATGATTTGGGTCCTTTTCCCGAAAGAAAAGGGCCTCGCCTGCCGGGGCGAAACCCGGCAACACAAAACATCATGTGGGCACAAGAGTAGGAACACACGTGCGATGCGTTCACCTTCCAGCGTTTTTAGCGGGTAAACCCTAAGATGGATTCCCGATACACATCGTTAAGTTGTCAGGCCAGAATCATAAATTCTGAATAATCCCTTTTTTCTTTATCTCCGCCATTCGTCAGGAAAGGTATATAAGTTGCACTTTCATTGCCTGAACATGATTCGCCCTGCTTGGCCCTGTTGTGAATGGAGGTGTGTGACGGGTGATGAAGGGGTGAAAAAAAGTAGGCCAGTGATTTCCTCTCTTATATTACAAGTACGTGAAATGAGGCTTTCACGAACCATTCACGAGGAAGAAGGGTATATGTGTTTGGAAAGTAAAGGAGGTTCTGCGTGACAACCACATGTTCCATGGTGAAAAGGATTTCTCCCGGAGCCCTATGTGTTTTGATGGCTCTCACTGTGGGGAGTGTTGCCCTGGGTGTGGAAGCTCCTACCGTGGTGGTCAGAGGCACCATCGATGAGATCATCCGATTGGTCAGGGACGAAGGCCTCAAAAAGCCGGACCAAGAGGACCATCGTCGAAAATTGTTGGAGGAAACCATTGGGCAACATTTTGATTTTGAGGAGATGGCCAAACGATCACTGGCCGCCCATTGGAGAAATCGAAGTGAGCCGGAAAAACAAGAATTTGCGACATTGTTTCAAACGCTTCTTTCAAAAACCTATGCGGGAAAAATTGAGAACTATTCCGGAGAAACGGTCCAGTATCTCAAGGAACGGCTCAAAGATTCCTTTGCAGAAGTGCAGACCACCATTGCCTCAAACAAAACTGAAATCTCTCTTGATTACCGGCTCCTACTGAAGGATGGCAACTGGCGTGTCTACGATGTGGTGGTCGATGGAGTGAGTCTCGTGAAAAATTACCGGGTTCAATTTGATCGCATCATTCGGGATTCCTCCTACGAAGAATTGGTGAAGACCTTGCGAGAGAAGTCCAGTGACATTACAGCTCCCTGACGGATTCTCAGTATGAAGACGCGTATTCTGATTCACCAGGCACCAGCTGTTTCGGTCGACGCGCAACCTCTTGAAATTGTCGAACGGAAAGGCAAGGGACATCCCGATACGATTTGTGATGCCATTGCTGAAGCCGTGTCCATTCAACTGTCCAAGGTGTATCAAGAAGCCTTTGGTCGTATTTTGCACCATAATATCGATAAATGCCTGCTGGTGGCGGGTCAGGTCAAACTGCATCCGGGAGGTGGTCGGGTCACCCACCCGATGCGCCTGATCCTTGGGGACCGGGCTTCCTTTGGCGTTCCAGGAAAAACGATTCCCGTGTCCGACATCGCCGTTGAGACGGCGCGAACATGGATCAAAAACCATTTGCCCAATGTGAATCCCAATAACCACATGAGGTATCAAATCGAGTTGCAACCGACTTCCACTGAACTTGGGGCGATTTTTGAACATGGAGCGGGGGTACTGCCCGCGAACGATACCTCAGCCGGAGTCGGGTATGCCCCGCTCACCCCCACCGAGCAATTGGTGGTGAACCTTGAACAGTATGTAAACGGGCCACGGTTTAAGCGGGCATTTCCGGAAACCGGTGAGGATGTCAAAGTCATGGCCGTTCGCATGGATCGGATGCTGTCACTGACTGTGGCCATGCCGTTTCTTGCCAGGCGGATCACCACAGAGAAGGCCTATTTTGCCCGAAAGGCAAAGGTCCTTCAGAATGTGCAGCGCTTTATTCATGCGCAACCTCATTCCTGTAAACGAGTGGACGTGGTCATCAATGCGCTTGATTGTCCGGGTCAAGGACTGAAGGGCATGTATCT
>DOFS01000239.1 GCA_003523945.1 Nitrospiraceae bacterium
TTGGGTGAACTGCCCTTGAAAGCCCAGGTGGATTTTCTCCGGGTCTTAGAAACCGGTGAATTCCGGCGACTGGGAGGGAAAAACCTGATCACGGTCAATACCCGGATTATTGCCGCCACCAACCGCAATTTGCCTCAGTTGGTCGAAACCGGACAATTCCGTGAAGATCTTTTTTATCGCATCAATGTGGTGCCGATTCATCTCCCGCCCTTGCGAGAGCGTCGTGAGGATATCCCCGTTCTTCTCGATTATTTTCTCAAGGAGTTTTCCCAGAAGCACCGGATTCCACTGAAAACCCTTTCTCCCGCTTCCCTGAGATTTCTGGTTCAATACTACTGGCCAGGTAACATTCGTCAACTCCGGAATGTCATTGAACGTCTGGTCGTGACGGTGAAGGAGCACACTATTCAGCCCGATCATCTTCCAGAGGAAATACGAACAAGTGTTCATCCAGGAAACAGAATGATGATCTCCCTGGGAACACCTCTAGAAGATATTGAACGAGAAGTTATCCGGCGAACCCTCGTGGAAGTGACCCATCATCGTGAACAGGCGGCGAGACTCCTGGGGATTAGCGTGAGATCACTGCAATATAAAATCAAGGAATTTGGAATCGAAGTCTAAAAAACCCGCTTGGCGAGTACGCCTGACTTCTACCCCTTTGCTTACCCTTTCTCACCACAAATCTTCTGCCGGGTTATTAATTCGCACAAATCGGGATCAGGAGAGAACCGATTATTTTTTCAGTGTATAGAACCGGTCCTTCACCATTTTCCCTTCAGCATAATTATCAAACGACTCTCCCATTGCATCGCCGAGTTCGGTCAATCGGGTGTCGGGATGGGGGTGAGTCTTAAACAGTAAGGCTACGCTGCTGTCATTAAGACCCGCATGACCAATTTCCTGTAACACCATTGGCAGGCCGTAGGAGTCATAGCCGGCCCGTGTGGCCAACACCACTCCAATTCGGTCGGCCTGGTATTCAGCATCTTTATCCAATCCACGAGCCATCACTTCTGCTCCGCTTCCAATTAAATTATTCACAGCCTGCTTTGCCTGTTCATTTTTCATTTTCCCGAGTTTTTGGGAAAACAGGCTGCTTCCCATATCAATCGCCTGGCTTTTCTTAATGATGGTCAGATGATGCTGTTTGACGACATGACCGATCTCATGTCCCAGCACTCCAGCCAACTCAGCCTCTGTATGGAGTTGTTCATACAAGCCCTTCGTAAGAAAAATAAATCCACCCGGCGCAGCAAAGGCGTTGATATCTTCCGAATCAATCACTCCAAAAAACCAATCCAGGTCGGTTCTTCCACTCTGCAGACTCACCCATTTCCCGACTTGATTGACGTACCGTTGCAGCCGTTCATCCTTGACCAGTGGCGCAGCTCCAAGCAGTCGTCCTGCAATCTCTTGACCGATGGCTATTTCCTCTTCTGTGGAAGTCCCTTTAACCAGCTCAGCTAAGTCTGTAAGTGAAGGAGCCTTCTTGCCAGTCTTCTGTGGAGTTCCTTCTTTTGTTCCTCCGGTCGTGGTGTCATCCGGCTGCCCCAATTGTTTGAGGGCATCGCCCAGATCAAAGGCATGGGTCATGGTTGCCACACCAGGGATCACAAAGGTCAGAATGAATGCACCCAAAAGCAATCCTTTCCAACCCGGAATCGCCTGGTGATTGTGAAGCACCAGAGGAACAGTTCGTGAGAATTCAGGCAGCATACTTCTCTTGAGATTATTCTGTTTGCTCATTTTTTACTTCCCGTCTGCCGGCTGAATGAATGGAACTTTTTGTACTTGTAACCCTGCCTGATTGGCAAATTCTTGAGCCTGTTTCTTTGAAGTCCGGAAGGTTTTCAGTGTCTGTAGTTCTTGTGCATTAAACTCCGCCTCCTTTAATTCCTCTTCATCTAATCCCCGAACACCTGTCGCGGCCACCACATTTCCACTCCCAGCTCTCCCGGTAGCCAGACCCAATACACCTGAGGCTTCCTTCGCCGCCGAAACTTTTTCACCAGAGTCCCCCGGCCGAATATATAACATTCTTACCCATCCGGCTTTTCCTTTTCCGGAGACCTGGAACCACCCCCCCTTCCTTTTCAAAATCTCCACGGTGTCCCCTTCCTTTAAGGATATCACTTCTCGAGCATCTTTAAAGGGTTCGCTCATGACTTGGCAGGATCTGACAGCGACACCAGGACCCGAAGCTTCCCCTTTTAAAGGAAAGCCCAAAACAAGGAACATGGCCAGAAAGACAAACCATTTCATCATCAAAGTCCTCCTTCTGGAATTTGACCACCAAGACGGCTTTTTATGACTCCCCTTCTGATGCCTAGGACATGAGCGAAGGATCATGAGGCAATCTCAATCGGCTGCTCTGTGATGTTCACCATGGCTCTGGCCACTAATTTTTGCCAGGCTTCCAGTCTCAATTTGTCATCTCCATACGGCAAGGGTCCTTGGCACCATCCGAGTTTACACCCTATTTTATCCTCCCCACATATACTTTGGGAAACCTCTCGAACAAGAGATACCGTCTGCTCGCCAGATTGCTCAACCTGCCATGGACCGGTCCCCACATGATTGTCTACCCAATAAACGAGAAACATGTTCTGAAAGGCTTTTTCAATGCCGGCGGGCTTGCGTGAAAAGGCTTCGATCGTAAACCCAATCTTTTTTCCATACAGACCGCGCTTCAGAAGGGTCAGAAACCTTCCTTCCGAGATCTTCTCCAGGCTCTCCGGTTGGACGACAGCCACCACGGCATATTGCCACCCGTCGACCCCCTCTTCCACGTTGAGCCAGACATATTTTTCCATGATCGTGGCTTCGGCATAGGCATACACCCTGGCGAGGGAAAAATAGATTAACCCTGCGGTGATGGGCGCCGTTAAATCAAGGTAGTAGGTGGTGAGATTCAAGCTTGCGAAGGTAAAGGCCATCAAACCCACTTGCGAACCCGCAAACACCATATCAATGGCTTTGCGTTTGACCCCGGTTAAAAACGCCAAGGCGGTGACCCAGATGAGGCCAAGCGCCAGAGCGGTAAAGAGCCAGGGATTCTTCGGTTGGGTGATCCAATCCCCATTTTTGATATTCCCAATCGCCGTGGCCAAAATTTCCACGCCGGGATGAATCTTTTCCATGGGGGTGGGCTTGGTGTCGAACAATGCCGAAGCCGTGGAACCGATGATCACAATCTTGTCCGTGAATTCATCCGGAGGCCGTTGCTGATCTCTTCGTAAGAAATCGTCAAAGACGTCACTAAAACGGACAGACCGGAAGGCCCCGAATTTTCCCCGCCAGTTTAAAAACACATCAGAATCATTCGGTAATTTCCACCCCAGCGTTTCCCCCAGCTTTGCGGGAAGGGAAGGCACACGCCATCCAAAGTGATCGCGATAGATAGGATACTGACGCACAATGCCATCCCGGTCAGGATAGACATTGTTGGTGCCCATTCTTCCACTCTCAAGAATACCTGTGAAGGCGGGCAGAACCAAGGCAATCCCTTTCTCCTCCTGTGGTTCGCCGGGAACGGGTTCTATGCCGGGAATCATGGAAGGGGTCACCTGGCTCAATTCATCATTGGTAGGAGACAAGCGCATCATGGGGAAAAACGCATTTCCCGTCTCACTCACCACGTCATTGAAGTATGAATCTGATTCTTTATTGAACACATCCGGATCACTAAATAAAATATCAAACACCACGGCTGAGGGCTGTTGCTCCTGTAGCATTTCCAGAAATTCCGCAAAAACCTGACGGGGCCATGGCCATCGGCCATATTCTTGAGCCATGGCCTCCAAACTGGCTTCATCAATATCCACAATCACGATGTCGGGGTCGGCTTTGTGAAACAGGACCCGATTTTTCATGATCACATCAAATGTCTTCAGTTTCATTCCGCGAATCAGTTCGAACGAGCCGGCATCTAATACCACGAGGACGCTACAAAAAATCGCCAGATAGAGATAAAATCGACCTTGCGATTTCGTTACATAGCGATATCCGACCTGAATGAGTTTTTCAGCAGAAAGGTTTTTCATGTCTTGAAGAAAGCCGTGAGCTGGGGGGCGGCCTGAATGACGTTCATCGCAAGGCCGCACAAGTTTGGTTTAAAAGAATTCAACACAAAACCCGCAGGGATAATCAGGAGGGTAAGAAAAGTATTGCTCAAGTAGAAATGGTAGCCAACAATTGAGGAAATGTACAGAGCCAACACGGGGCAGAATTTTTCACGATTGGTCTCTCAGTTTTCTGTCGAAACCATTCTCTTCACTTTGAGAATCTCATAAAACAGGCCCCGACATGCGGTGCCGACTTCCTGCAAATTTCAAACTGAGTAAGGCTTTCAACTGGGGAGGCGCGAATCCCTCAGAACTACCCGCTTGACCACACCATTTTTCATGAAATCTTTCAAAGATTTCCACTTTTAAGGAAACGGGACTTTCTGAATTTTCCCGTATGTCCATACTTATCGAGGCAATGGGAGGGAATCTCATTGTGATTTCATGAGGGCGGGGTTTCTGCCAGAATGGGCTGGTTTAACCGGGAGAGAAGATTGCGATGGAGGATTTCAGGTATTCATTCTTTTGAATGACAGTAACCGTCAAGGAAAGTGTGTAAATTGTATGCCTGAAGGAAAAATTGGCCGAACAGGGCCAGAAATTTTTACGCCTCAGATCACACCCTGTTCCGTCTGAGCGACCAGCCGAATCAACCCCCATGAAATGACGGAGGAA
>DOFS01000615.1:0-6577 GCA_003523945.1 Nitrospiraceae bacterium
AGATGGGAGATGAGGGCGAAGGGATGTGATCGATATCATGTTCATTTTGACCAGTTTTTTTGCTATGTCGAGAAAATTAAAAAGGATTTTCCATCTCTGCCGCACTCTAGAACCAGAGGACTGAGGTGAAAAACCCCACAAGTTTGCCCCGGGGTTTACCTGCAACACCCCTACGGAACCGGTCGTATCAAATTTTGAACTCATAACATTTATCCCCGCTGGACCCATCGCCTTATCAGTCTACGACACATTTCCTTATTGATTCTCCGGTTCCTCATACCTAATGGTTGACTCCTGCATTTCCCCGGCGCTCTCCTGTATTGACCCGTCAACTAGCCTGTTAGATGGCATAAAAGAATTGATAAATGGATACGTTCCCTTGGGTGAGGTGGAAGGACGGGATGTCTGAATTCCCCCTTATACACGGACACTCGCTTGGTCGTGTTTTCTGGACCAGGTTGGTTTCTTGAGTCGCCACGTCACGACTACGGCACTGCCTGACTTGCTAGACACGTGTTTCGTATTGATGAGTGCCTTCGCGTGTGTGCGCTCAGTGCGAAAACGCCCCTTCCAAGCCACTTGTTTTATCCTGGTCGTTTGGGAGATTCGGCCTGGCTGGCGCTCTTGTGAGCGACCAATTCAGGCTTCAGTCTTGAGTTTGAGTGTCATGGGTTGAGCATGGATATCTCTAGAGGGATCGGTGGTATCAATTATGCTAGGAAAGCCTGAGGAAGACGAGAAGCAATCATCTCATGAACGAGCGAGTTGGACAGGCACTCTTAGAACCATCAGACAAAGAGGATTGGAAATGCAGACAGGAACGATGGCCGATCACATCATTATAGGAAATTCACCTGGGGTTTTGGCACAGGAAATTCTGCCTAAGGTCGTCGCGCATACTATGAATATGATTGAACAGGTTGTTGGTAGGAGGTTCTCGTGCCTGAATTAAATACGCGGCAAATTCCAGAGGAGGGAGTATGATGAATCGATCAGAATCGCCCACAGAATCACAAAGAAAACATCCGTCCACGCGGAGGGAGAACACTGTTTTAAAAGATCGACTTCAGTTTGCACGTGAATATTCTCATCCCATTTCGGCGATTGTTGGCGGGGTCAAAGTACTCAATCAGTTTTTGATTAAACGTCAGACGAAAGTCGGAACCTGATATTCCACGAGGACGATGCTATTCCTCAGTCATTGTCCTGCAAGTTGCGGGATGGACTGTACATAAATCCTGGGCAACACCTGGGTCAAATCTGGACTATGACTATGGAGGACAAGATGTCCACTCGGATTTTGGTGGTCGATGATGAGACAGACTGTGCGCGCTTTGTAGCCGAGGCGATTGGGGGATGGGGGTTTGAGGTGGTGGCCACCTTAAACGGGCGCGAAGGTCTCGACGTGTTTCATGCCATGCCTTTCGATGGAATTTTGCTTGACCTAGAGATGCCGGCCATGAATGGATGGACCATGCTGGATGAACCATGCTGGATGAACCGCGATGGCTGGGTAGCGAGGTCCCGGTCATTGTTATGTCGAACGAGACGGATTATGTAAAACTCCAGAATTTTCTTGGAGAGGGGGCTCAGGATTATTTGGTGAAACCGTTCAGTCATCTTCTCCTGCTCCAGAAATTGTTCCGGCATTTCCCTTGGCGGATGAGTGCGGAAAACCGATCAGCCTTAATTACCGATAAGACCGGGGAGGTGAATTCTTATCAAGGAAAGGACGCTCTCCTGGCCCACAGGAGCGCTTGGCTCTGTGAGAGGAAATGTGATTGGAGGAGACCTGAGTTGTAAGAGTGCTCTCCACCTTTGTCGGTATTCCTCCTTCTTTTCCTGTCTTATCCTGGTGCCCATGTTTCTCATCGTCATGATTGAGAAAGAACCGTATGCCTTCACGAAAGTCCGCAAGTAAATTTCCATTCGCTAATGGCCTTGCCCCGACGAGCTATTTTTCTCTCACAGCCTGGCGAAGTTCCCTCAGGTGATTGCGGAGAAGCTGTTCCGGAGATTTCGTGGCGTTGTGGAGATCGACAAAGTCGAGGAAACCCCGGCATTGGTCCCGATCCTCTTCGGGAATAAGGATGTTATGGGCAGGGCAAGAAAGCAATTCAATGAGAAATGGAGAGGTACCCGCCGGTTCCGAGAACAGCGGGGTTTGAGGGTGTAGTAGATTTCTGTCATAACCCTAAGGTGAACCATGAAAACTTAAAAGTCTGTCCATGAAGGAAAGACCGCAAAGGTTTTAGCATTCCCACTCCAAAAGACCAAGGATGTGGCTTGCAGGACTCTCCCCGGTGTCGGGAAAAACGGGAAATCAAACTTTTCGGCTTAACTGGCGGGGCGGAAGAAGGGCGGCAAGACCAGGCAATCCCAACCGGTCTTCTCTTGTGTCTCTTTAATAAAAATTGAAGGCATGAATTGCGAAACGTGCATATAAATTGTGTGAACAGATGGCAGCATGGTTATATGATCGGGAGGATTGGTTTCGTGCGGAAATGGATGTCTTGACCCAAAAAGAGGATGGGGCAAAAGGAGGAGCCTGGTTGCGGGATGACTTGCGCCAGAGAAATGACTTTCTAGGCACACCCAAATCATGGCAAGAATGCGCGGGGGTCGGTCAGATTGCCTCGGCCTAGATTAATAGGTCGTCAGATTTTTCTCAGTATACCGGCGATATCCTGTCCCATATCCACATGTCGTTCGACTTTATTTCACCTCGTTTATAATCTTAGGTGATTGCACGCAGGTTCAAGCCTGAATTTTCCTTTGATGCGGATTGTTCTTAACATAAGGGAAATTTTGGATTCTTTTTTGCTATGGCAGGACGTGTGGGGGGAACTATACCGTCACCCTTTATCCCCATAGAATCCGGATAATTATTTTATTAAGTGAGGTGTCCGAGAGCCAATTCCCAAGCAACCTCAACTCACGCCTGTCACAAGCCAAGAAAATAACGGCTGGGGTCGAAAGGAATGAGTCGCTTGTCCGGTCTAGGGTGGAAAAGGTTTCCTATGCTAACAGGGCAGTATCTCTTCGAATGACCATCACGCAATCACTTCAATCTAACAAGTCTTTTGATTTCTAAACATCAAGACGAATGTTCCCTCTGTGAAGATTGATCCGGTGGATTGATTTCCAGGTCTTGTCACAGCATCAGAAGGGACAAATTCGCTTGCGTGTGGTGGGTTGGACTCTATCAGGATTCTGAGTGCAGAAGCATTGTATAACGCAAAACATCCATTATCCTTATTTTCCGCCGGAATTTCGGGTAAGGGGTCCATCCTATTGACCAGGCTTTATCAGCATGCTAATTACCATCGACCGTCGGGTCCTGATATTGAATTTTTCCTCTGTACATTTTTAGCTTGCCTGTATTGACCACATCTTTCGTGGTGATCTGATCCCTCAAAGTTGTGTCGAGGCTAAACGACGAATATTGAAGAGCCAGAAGAGGATACCAGTTTGCGCAACCCTTTCCTTGTTCTCTTTCTGCGGCCTGTCGAAGGCTGAAAGGGGTAAGGGTTACTCTTCGGCTCAGAAGGAGTTTTGACGAACCTCGATGATGCAGATACCAACCAGTTCGTATCAATGGTTGTCATGGCTTCGCATCTTCCTTGTAGTCGGAGTTCTGGCCCTCGGAGCCGTGGCGGTTTACCTGCTTGAAAATCAAACTGTGGAAGCTGCCGGTAGAAGCCTGACCCAGGTCGCGGCTGATATTGCCTATAAGGTGGACCTGCTCCTGTTTGAGCGGTATGGGGATATTCAAACCATGGCCCAATCAGGTGTCTTTCATGGCCAGGACGTCCAGGCAATGAACAATTATTTTGATTTGCTTCAGAAAGCCTACCCTGTCTATCGATGGTTAGCGGTTACCGATGGGCAGGGGAGGATCATTGCCGCCTCCGACCGGTCCAGTATTGGAGGAGACCAGAGTCAAGAGCACTGGTTTCAAGTTGTGCGGGATAGGGGCGGTATTCATATTCAAAATGCCGAGCCCTCCCCTGAAGTCGGAGGGGTAATGGCCGTAGCTTTTTCGGCTCCGATCCTTGGCTCTCCGGACGAGTTTTTGGGTGCCGTGACTGCACGGGTCGGGCTCCCTGATCTCCAGCAGGTTTTCGACCGGACCGTCATTCCTATTCAGATGGCTGAAGGCACTTCTGCGATGGGTGAGTGGCATTTGCTGGACAAAGATGGCAACCTCCTTGCCGATTCGGTTCTACACGAAGAGGGAAAAGTTAATCTGGGAGACCTTGGAGTGCAATCCGCCCTGGTGAGTGCTTCGGGCCCCCCCGGCTATGTGGAAGAATGGCATAAACGACGAGGGGTCCCAATCCTGAGAGGGTATGCCCGCACCAAAGGCATGGGCGAGTTTCCGAGTCTGCATTGGACGGTCCTCGTCAACCTGGATCGCAGTGTGATTCTGGCACCCCTGCATCGGATCGTCTGGAATTTGGGTCTTGCCGGAAGTATCATCTTTTTCCCCCTGATTGGGCTGTTGTATTGGCTCACCTATCTCTTGAAACAGGAATCGGGTCAGGCTCAAGCCGAGGCGGCTCGTGCCTTGAAAGCCGAACAAGATTCTCGCGCGGCGCGGGATCAGTTGGCGGATGTGCTTGACCATGCACCCGATCCCATCTTTTTTTCCGACACAGAGGGAAACATCACGAGGTTTAGTCGTGGGGCCGAGAGAGTATTGGGGTATCCCGCCGAAGTCGTCGTCTCGAAGCCCGTGACAGAACTGCTTCTGGAGCCGGGTCAATGGAAGCCAATCCTGGATGAATTAAGCCACAAAGGGGAGGTGGTTGGTCGTGAAGTGGAATTCCGGAATCCCGATGGCCAAGCGGTGATCATCAGTCTCACGCTTTCAGTTCTTCGAAACGCAGGCGGGGAACCGGTCGGGACGGTTGGGTTGTGTAAAGACGTCACCGCCGGAAAGCGAACGGAAGAATCTCTTCGAATCAGCAACCAGGAACTGGAGCATTTTGTCTACGCCATTTCCCATGACTTACAAGCCCCTCTGCGGGGCATGCAAGGTTTTGCGGTCCTGCTGTTAAAACGAGCCAAGGAGCGGCTGGATCAGAAGGAACGGCATTACCTGGAACGGATTCAAAAAGGCGCTGAGCGCATGGAGGAACTCATCCGGGATCTGTTAGATTATTCCCGCATCGAACGCATTACCCACCCATGGGAACTCGTGCCCATGGAGCAAATTGTTCATCAGGTTCGTCTGGATATGGAAGACCGTATCCGTCATACCCACGCGGACTTCAAGGTCGAGAGTTCATTGCCATGGGTGTATGGAGACCGGGTTCGGCTGGCACAACTCTGGGCCAATCTAGTCTCCAACGCCCTGAAATATGCCAAATCCGGGGAGCCGCCGGTCATCCGTATCGGGTGTCAGGAGGATGGCCAATACTTCACTTTCTTTATCCGGGACAACGGGATTGGAATACCTCCTGAGTTTCACGGGAAAATTTTTGGTATCTTCAATCGGCTGCATACACACGAACAGATTGAAGGCACGGGTATAGGGCTGGCCATTGTGAAGCGCATTGTGGATTTCCACAGAGGGAAAATTTGGGTAGAGTCCGAGGAGGGAAAAGGGAGTAGGTTCTTGTTCACCCTTCCCAAAATGTCTGGAGGGTATGGAATAAAAGGACGGCGAGTATTCCCCGAACCACCCGAAAAGACCATCGAAGCCACTTACGGTCGCGAGACAGAATCATCATTGAGAACATCGAGTTCCATCCCGTTGTCGGGGAAGGAGTAATAAATGAATGTCAATCCGGTTGAGATTTTGCTGATTGAAGACAATGAAGACGACATCGAACTAACGAGGGAAGCCTTGGATGCGGGAAAGATTGCCAATACTCTCACCGTCATTCGTGATGGGCAGGAGGCGATTAAGTACCTGTTTGAGAACGTGCAAACACCACTCACGCCGGACCGATATCCAAAATTGATCCTCCTGGATTTGCGATTGCCCAAAGTGGATGGCATCGAAGTGTTAAAGCGGATCAAAGAGGAACCTGTGCTCTGCCGTGTTCCTGTGGTGGTGCTGACCACCTCGAAACGGGACGAGGATATTGTTCGATCCTATGACCTGGGAGTGAATTCCTACATTCAAAAACCCGTATATTTTGATAAATTTGTCGAGACAATCAAAACCCTGGAACTCTATTGGGTCTTGACGAACATCCCGCCTCCCTATTTGTAGTGTCCTCCGAAGAATCTCGAATTTTTCCCTCAAGTGTGGAAGCGTTGAAACATTCTATGGTGTGGACTCTCGTGTGTGAGGAGCAGGCTGAGGTCGGTCGGGAGGCGGAGACAAGAGATGCTGTTGCTCAAATATGTACCTGGAGGAAAAGAGGTCGGTTGGGATGCTTGATAAAAACCCGCAACGATTTTTGATCATCGACGACGATCCCGATGATGTAGAACTGGCTAGTGAAGCTCTTTGGCAGAGGTGGCCCGACAGTATTATCGAAGGAGTTGGAACAGCGGAAGCGGGATTGGAAAAAGTCAGAGCTTCCTGCTGGTCTTTGATTCTTTTAGATTACAAGCTTCC
>DOFS01000615.1:6749-10407 GCA_003523945.1 Nitrospiraceae bacterium
ATCCTCCTCACAGGACATGGCGATGAAGCGACAGCGGTTCAGGTGATGCTGGCCGGTGCCGATTATTATCATCGAAAATCTACAGATTTCCTGATTGACCTCCCCGTCGTGGTTGGTGATGTGCTGGAAAAGCGTCATTTGCGCCTCATGGTGAAGCATACGGATGAGCGCTATCATCGTCTAATTGCCAACATCACCGACATCGTATTCGAATTGGATGCAGGGGGCTGCTTCCAATATGTGAGCCCCGCCGTATACCCCATTCTAGGCTATACCCCCGAAGATATGAAGGGATTCCCGGTCTCGTACTATCTCCATCCCGAGGATCTTTCTCGTTATGCCCACTGGTTCAAAGAGGAAGGCATGAAAAGCCCGGGGCCCGCCGAATTCAACGCCCGCTTCATGTCCAAAGCCGGCGAGGCCCGCGAGATCGAGATGAACGCGACCGTCATTTATGATCAACACAATCAGATATCCGACATCGTGGGCATCGCACGGGATGTCACGGAACGTAAGAAGGCGGAAGCCTCGCTGGCGCGACTTCACTATCAGTATGAACTTCTGTTGAATTCAGTTCACGATGGGATATTCGGGATTGACCTGGAGGGAAAGGCCACATTGGTGAATCCGGCCGCCGCGCACATGCTTGGGTATACAAGAGGAGAATTGCAAGGAAAAGCGACGCATCCCATTTTTCACCATCACAAAGTTGATGGCGCCCCCTTCCCGGTTGAGGACTGTATCATCTATCAGGCATTTCGGGACGGGAAGGTCCATCATGTATCGGAAGATGTATTCTGGAAAAAGGATGGGACCCATTTCTGGGTGGAATATACGAGCAATCCTATCCGCGAAAACGGGAGCATCGTGGGCGCCGTGGCCACATTCCGGGATATCACGGAACGCAAAAAGTCAGAGGAGCGTTTGAAGAAATCCCATGAACAATTGCGCGATCTGGCTGCGCATCTCCAAACGGTCAGGGAAGAGGAACGAACACTGGTCGCTCGTGAAATTCACGATGAAATGGGTTCAGCACTCACGTGCTTGAAAATGGACCTGGCCTGGATGGCCAAGAGAATCCCGTCGACAGATACAAGTGTGGCCCCTCAGCTTTCCTCAAAAATGCGTTCCATGTCAAAACTTCTGGATGGCATGGTCCAATTGGTGCAGAAAATTGCGACAGAATTGCGCCCGGCAGTATTGGACGAGCTTGGCCTGGGCCCGGCCATCGAATGGCAAGCGAAAGAATTGCGGTCCCGGACCGGAGTCACCTGCGCATTGGATATTCATCCTGAGAGTCTGGTCGTCAGCGGTGATCGCGCCACAACGATCTTTCGAATCCTTCAGGAGATCTTGACCAATGTGACCCGTCATGCCAATGCCACCAGGATCAGCATCCAGATGAGGAGGTCCGGGGGGTACCTGGAATTGAAAGTTGCGGATAATGGTCGCGGCATCACTCCCCTGCAGATTTCCAGTCCCAAATCCTTGGGCCTGGTCGGCATGCGTGAGCGCGCTCTTCTTTGGGGTGGTGAGATGTCGATCATCGGTGACCCGGAGAAAGGCACAACGGCCATCCTACGGTTGCCGCTTAATCCTGAAACGTAAACAGGATGGACGATCTGGAGATCCACCCGTCGGTCGTCCCTTATTCATGAATGTGGGTGACAGGTTTTGAGGAGCGATATGGTAAAAATTCTGGTTGCCGACGATCACGCCGTGGTTCGTCAAGGTGTCAAGCAAATTATCGCCGACGATTTCGACCACGCGATCATTGGTGAAGCCTCCAATATCCATGAGGTGCTTGACCTCGTCGGGAAACGAAAATGGGATATTGTGATCCTGGACATGACCATGCCAGGCCGAAGCGGCCTGGATGCGCTCAAGGATCTGAAACAACTTCACCCTAAACTGCCGGTCCTGGTATTGAGTATGCACCCGGAAGATCAATTCGCCGTGCGGGTGTTAAAGGCCGGTGCAGCAGGTTATCTGACGAAGGATAGTGCCGCAGAGGAATTGGTCACCGCGATTCAGAAAGTGTTGCAGGGGGGGAAGTATATCAGTTCCTCCCTCGCTGAAGTGTTAGCCATGTCTCTATCAGATGACCTCGGAAGCCCACCCCATCTCACCTTGTCAGACCGGGAATATCAGATCCTCAGCTTGATTGCCTCAGGTAAGACTGCCCGGGATATTGCCGAGGAACTATCCCTTGGTGCGAGCACCATTAGTACGTACCGCTCCCGCATTCTTCAGAAGCTGAAAATGAAGAATAATGCGGAATTAACCCGGTATGCCCTTCAACATCAGTTGGTCCCGTAATCCGACGGTCGGGCAGGGATTTTTGTTCCCTGAGGGTATCGCCTCCGTCATCCCCTTCTTTGTAGTACAAACCACGACAACGCAATCGTAAAAAATGTGATTAGAAAATCATCGTATTGGTGATTGTGGCGTTTTTGTCACGTTGCTATACCTGTATCCACAGTAGAAAGACGATGAAGGAGTAAATCATGAATGGATCGTGTCTCCGATGTGGGGGATGGATGATCGAGACCTTTGTTGAAGGTGAAGCGGTGTGTCGGGATGATCCGGGGGGTATTTGGAAATGTGTGAATTGCGGCGAAGTGATTGATTCGCAGCTTCTCGCTAATCGCCAGACCGGGATTCACATGCAAGGCGAGATCTCTCTACGGAGGCAGGGGTCTGCCACTCTCAGCCGAGTCAGTTGATCAACCTATGGAAATAATGTGTGTGTCAGGCGCACCAGGAAGTTGTCGGGTTTGTAACGGTGCCGTGTGGTGCCAGACGAGGAGGATGTCGTGAAGGATTCACAAAGACAGCATGACCGGGTCTGGTCGATTGTGTTGGCGGGAGGTAATGGGGAACGGCTTAAGCCTGCAATCTCTCAATGGTTTGGCAATCAAAATCCCAAGCAATATTGTACGTTTGTGGGGACACGGTCCATGCTGCAACACACCATAGACCGTGCCGATCGCCTGGCGGCATCGGACCGTCGGGTGACGGTGATCGCACAGGCCCATCAACATCTGGCGTGGGAACAAATGGAAAACCGATCATCCGGCACCGTCATCAGTCAACCCGTCAATCGTGATACCGGACCCGGCATCTTTCTCCCGCTAACCCATGTCCGGGCGCGTGACGCGAAAGCGACGGTGGTGATTTATCCGTCGGATCATTTTGTGTGCCCCGAGGACCGATTTTTGGGCATCGTGGGGCGAGCGGTTTCGGCCACGGAATGGTTAACGGACCGGCTTGTGATGCTCGGGGTACCACCTGACCGGCCGGAACCGGATTATGGGTGTATTGAACTGGGAAGGGAGCTTGGGTGGGCCTCCGGTCACCAGATCCGGGGCGTGAAATCATTTATAGAAAAACCCTCTTCTTCCGACACCATGACCAAAAGCCGGTCAGGCATGTGCTGGAACACGCTGGTGTTTGCCGCCAAAGTGGAAACGCTGTGGAAATTGGGATGGCAGTGTATTCCGGAAATGATGCCGTTATTTGAAAGGCTGGGCAACGCGATTGGCACCTCATATGAAGGAACCGTGTTGGAATCGATCTATGGCGTGATGCCTGCCTGGAATTTCTCTTCACACCTGCTTTCCCGTGCGACAGCCAATCTTGCGGTGCTCCAAATGGC
>DOFS01000464.1 GCA_003523945.1 Nitrospiraceae bacterium
TGTCCCACAGCGGTTGCGGGATTTGCTGCAGCGAAAGCGTTATCCAGAAGAAATGATGAACCACAGCGGGCCAGTCGGCCTTTCGATAAGGACCGGGACGGTTTCGTCATCGGAGAAGGTGCCGGTGTCTTGATCTTAGAAGAATTAGAACATGCCAAATCTCGGGGTGCGCACATTTATGCCGAACTGATCGGCTATGCCATGAATAGTGATGCTTTTCATATTACTGCTCCGCCAGATGATGGGGGTGGAGCGGTGATCTGTATGGAGCGTGCGATTCAGGATGCGGGGATCGCCAAAGAATCGGTGGGGTATATTAATGCACATGCCACATCCACCTTTGCTGACCGGATAGAAACGCAGGTCATAAAACAGGTATTCGGGGACCGGGCCTATTCCATTCCTGTGGGATCCACCAAATCCATGACGGGTCATTTGTTGGGGGCAGCCGGAGGAATTGAAGCGGTTTTTTCTATTCTGGCTATGCATCATGGCCTCATTCCTCCGACGATTAATCTGGAGACACCAGACCCCGAATGCGACTTGGATTATGTTCCGACTCATGCCAGATCCTGTTCAGTCGACGTGGCCATTTCCAATGCGTTTGGGTTTGGCGGTGTCAATGCCTGTTTAGTCTTTCGACGCTGGAAAAGCGAATAGGCTGAACTGTCCCCTCCGTGTTAGATCGTACCCAGAGACGTGCCTCTGTGTAACATCTTTGCCAGGTCCCCGACCTCGCCGAGAAGATATGATATACTGCTACGTTTCGGTTAAGAGATAAAAGGACGACGATCATGCATGTCAAACCTATCATTTCTTTGTAATTCTCGTGGCTGCTCTGGCATTTGATAACATTCAGGAATCCTTGGAATATATATTCAAGCAGCCAGCTTTGCTGTGTGAGGCTCTCACCCACCGCTCTTTTTCCCAAACTCAACCCCAGGTGGTGAGCCCCCATAATGAACGATTAGAATTTTTAGGGGATGCGGTGTTGGGATTGGTCGTAAGCGAAAGTCTTGCGGCGATTTTCCCAAATTGTACAGAGGGTGAGCTCTCCAAGATTAAGGCGGGCCTGATTAGCCGATTCACTCTTTCGAAAGCCGCGAGCCGTCTTCAGTTGGGACAATGGTTACGACTGGGTCGAGGGGAAGAAGTTACCAAGGGGCGAGAGAAAATTTCGCTGTTAGCCAATGCCCTTGAAGCGATTATTGGTGCGGTGTATCTTGATGGTGGGTTAGATGCCGCGAGAGCGTTCATTCAGAAAGTCTTGAGCACGGAATTTTCTTCCCTACGGAACAGCCCTGACTCTTCTGTGGGATGGGATGGGAAAAGCCGTCTGCAAGAATGGACTCATAAACAATTTGGAGCTAGTCCGCAGTATCGACTTGTACGGGAATCCGGCCCAGACCATCAAAAGGTCTTCGCTGTCACGGTAGAAGTTCAAGGGAAAATTATGGGACAGGGAGAGGGTCGGACCAAAAAAGAAGCCGAACAACGTGCCGCAGCGCAAGCCATAGCGCAGGCTGGGCTTTATGCTTCAGCCGAGCCAGACCATTCAATCAAAAAAACAACAGATTAGCCATGGAGGAGGAATTATGAGGGTTGTGTCGCAGCCACGGATTTTAGCCAGTTCTCTACGTCAGCTCATGATGGTGATCGGGTTTTTCACCGTCGTCACTGCAAGTGGTTCTCTCGTCCACACTGGGGCGGCTGCGGAAGAACCATCGAATGCCGATACCAAAGCACCTCACGTTCTGGTGAAAACGAAGTTTGGGGAAATGGAAATCGTGTTATTCCCGGACTTAGCACCCAAGCACGTCGAAAGTTTTCTCAAATTAACCAAGTCAGGATTCTTTAACGGAACCATTTTTCATCGGATCATTCCTGGTTTTATGATTCAAGGAGGGGATCCTTTGACTAAAGATCCAGCCAATCGAAGCCGGTATGGAACCGGTGGCCCTGGATATACCGTTCCAGCCGAATTTAACCGGGTTGCTCACGAAAAGGGCATTCTCTCTGCAGCGCGCACGGCAGATCCCAATAGCGCGGGGTCGCAGTTTTTCATCATGGTAGATAAGGCCCCTCATTTGGATGGACAGTACACCGTGTTTGGAGAAATTGTGAAAGGCATTGAGGTCGCCGATGAGATCGTGAGTCAGCCTCGCGATCTGAAAGATAATCCTCTCGAGCGAATTGAAATGACGATAGAGGTGATTCAGTAAGTCAGGAGACAGGCGCCAGGATGTTACTTAAGGTTGCGGATCAACTGACGGGTTCGGTCGAGGGGTGGTCAGGTGCGTAATCAAAGCCGCTGGGAATGATGATGCGCCCACCTGCCCCGGTTTGGCGAGCCAGTTGCTCGGCCACATCTGGATGGCGTTCCCGGATATAACCGAGTAAGCCGTGTAAAAATCGATGGGAGCGAAGCCCTGAGCCGGAAAATTCTTGAATAAAGGTGTGGGCTCGATCCAACACGTTGGTGACCAGCGTGGGTTCTAATGGTTGGCGCTCTCCGAAGACCTTAAATTCCTTTCGTAATTCTTCTCCAAAGGCGGGTAATCCGGAGTCAGGAATGTGAATCAGGCTGAAACTTCGTCGAAGGCTTAGGAGCCCTTCAAGCACCTCGGCGTCTTGTGCGTCACGGCGATCCTGAAAAAACCGATAGACCAGAGCCTCAAATACATAAAATATCTCAGTTGCTCGTTCCCCCCCCAGATCTAACAATTGCCGATAGAACGCTCGACGTTCGATTTCAAACCGGTTCCCCACTCGTTTTTGCTGATAATCATCATTGCTCTCAAGAAAAACGCACGATGTTGGACAACTAATATTCGTGATACGGTTTGTTCCGCAACATTGGCTGCAAATCATTCCTCCAAGAGCCGGACATGCCCGTTTGCCCTTGCGTTGCTGACAATAGAGGCACTTACTCATTCGCCATCTCTCTGGAGCCAGCCCATTCCATAGTCAGACCAGGTTCGGGGTTTTTTGTTCGGGTTGGCGTTAGAGGGACGCTCCAGGCCATTAATCTCTGCCCCGTTTACATACAAATAGGGGACCATGATGACATGATTGACGCGGTCAATTCCAATCCCTGAAGGCGATAGCAAAAACTCGGCAATCACTTCTTTTTTGTGATTGGCCAGAATTCGCCAGACTTTTCCTGCTGTCAAATCAGACACATACATGGTGCCATATTTGTCGAAATCAATACCGTCTAAATTATAGAACCCGCCGGTAAAAAAGGTGTTGGCAAACAGTTCCTGAATCGTCCCGGTCTCATCGATTTCAAAAATCTTCCCATCCTCCCATCCGACGCCGACCACATGCCCATTCTTGGGATGAATAGTGAGGCCGCGTGGGTGTGAAAGGCTCTCATCCTGGACAAAGACCGTCACCGTATGATCGTGGGCGAGGTCATCAATGTGAAAAATGGTATTGGACTCGGCATCAGAAACATAAAGCCCACCGCCAGAATCCGCTACTAGCCCGGCAAGCGATTGACTGTGAAATTGTGTGAAGGGGATGGTGTACAAAGATTGTCCGGTGTTTTTGTCAAATCCTCGAACCACATCCAGGTCGGCCACATAAAGGGTTGAGCCCACAAGAGCCATCCCCTTGGGTGAGTTGAGTGTCACCGACTTTTGTCCACCTTGGATAAAATGGAGGTCAATCATCTTACCCTCCGTCGTCACCTTACTAATAAAACCTTTATTTTCGCGTGTTCCCGGGTCTCCGTTGGCATTGGCGATAAAATAGACTTGTCCTCCATCGGCAATCATGCTTTGCGGGAACGCTAAATTCGCCACCTCCTCGGCATAGGCAGCCGTCCAACACCCCAGTACCACTACGCTGGCGATGATCGCATTCCTGAAAGAGATAGCAAGCCAATTTAATTTCATGGGAGTAACCGAACTTTCGCTGAGACGATGAAAATGATCAGAGCGACAAGGACTGCCTGGAGGAAAAGCTAAAGTGGCATGGTAAGTGACGTTTTTATAGAGTGTCAAGGAAGGATGAGCCAGCCATTCCGTTGACGAAGATTTTACCTGCCTGATATCGTAAATTACCTTAATGAGCTGCATAATCATTTCAATGTAAGGGTCTGTTGAATAATTGAAATGTTTGGTAATTAATTCGCATGGGAGTAACCGAGAGCAAAATAATGGAGTGTTCAAAAATGTCCGT
>DOFS01000439.1 GCA_003523945.1 Nitrospiraceae bacterium
CTCACGCCTTTATCGAACTCGTCCAAAAACACCAACTAATGACTTAGCCTGCTATGCGTTTAAGACGCCGGCTAATGACGAGGCGTGGAGCTGATTCGTCTATAATAATCCGAAGGGCAATGCGCATACAGAACGGCTGATGCGGACGATGAAGGAGGAACTGGTGTGGATTCACGAGTCGAAGAGCCCAGTGGCATTCATTGAGGCCCTGGAAGAATGGGTCAAGAATTATTACAATGAGTATCTCCATTGGGTGCAGAGGTATCAAACGCCGATGGCATTTGAACAACAGTCAGCGCACAGGACTCAGTTACAGACGGCTTGACAAATGGCGGGCAGTACAGTAGCGCAACGCGGAATCGAATTTGGCTTTGACGAATACGACGTTAAATCTCGACCACTTCATATGGTTGCGAGAAAGTATGCAAGGGGTTTCTTTGGAATAAGAACTCACGAATCTGCTGAGTTTTCAGCTTTCGTCTGAGGTTTCGTCCCGATTGCTTACCGTTGCTCATGAATTGCTTCGAACCATCTTGGCGATAGGTCAAAAATAGGCCGAATGATAGGGAGACCCTTCATAAATCTTTCAGTAACTCATTATCGAAAGGAAAATGTGTATGAGGAAATTTCATGGTATATGGGTGCGATACTGTCCTTTAGCGATGGCCTCAAAAATCGAGCCAGGCAGGATGTCGTCATTGGTGTGCATCACAAGGTCATAAAATTCTTCCGGCAGGACACGAACCACCGTCATTAGTCCTTTAACCCCTTCATGCCATTTTTTTCGCATCCCGCGAGTTTCGCGCCTCCCGTTGATTTTTTGCATAGCCTCTTGACTCATCTCCTGACTTTGCATTTTTTGTGGGTAGCCGGGTACGCTAAACGCCGGATTTTCAAATGCCGGATTGGCCGGTGGGCGGTTAGGAAGAGAATTCAGATAGTTCGACACCTCTTCTTCGCCGCGGATGCGCGGGCCCACTTGGCGCACCATGTGATTCATCATGTGGTGCACCATATGGCAGTGAAAGATCCAATCGCCGGGATTGAACGCCACAAATTCAAAATCCTGTGCCATCGCCACGCCCACCAATGTCGTGTTTCTGGGAATCCAGGCGCTGGGAGGAATCCGTCCCCCTTCGGTGCCTGTCAACCAAAACGTGTGACCATGGATATGAATCGGGTGATGCTGCATCGGGCTGAAATCGATCAATCGAATGCGGACCCGTTCCCCATGTTTGCACACCAGAGGAGTGGTATAGGGGCCACTGCGTCCATTAATGGTGTGCCAGTTCCAGTCCATCCGCATGGAATCCGCTGTTGTCGAATTCGGGGGAATAAAAAAATTCTGAAAAATAAGCCCGAAATCCCGGTCAACGGGCGGATCATACGCCACCCGCGGATGAATAATAAAAAATCCCACCATTCCAAAGGCTTCCTGCATGGCCACATGACTATGATAAAAAAAGGTTCCCGTCTGATGCAGGTCGTATTCATACACATAAGTTTCGCCTGGTGGAATCAAATGTTGTGTTAAGCCGGGGACGCCATCAAATTCTACCGGGAGCTCCAACCCATGCCAATGTACGGAAGTCGGTTCCGGTAGCTCATTATGAACAATAATGCGAACCCGATCCCCCTGGACGGCTTCCATCGTGGGCCCCGGCATGCTGTCGTTAAAGCCCCAGACATGCATGAATTTCCCGGGAAGAAATTCACGCTTGACCGGCGTGCATCGAAGCTCGAATTCTTTAACGCCATTGACCATCTTCCAGGAAAGGTTTTCCAGGTCCGGCGCTACGAATGAGGCCGGTTCAAGCCCGGATTTTCGCAATCCCGGAACAAGTTTACCCAGATATTCATCTGAGTCCGGAGGTCCGCCAAAACTGGGGTGGTAGCGTGAATAGCTGGAAAACTTTTCATTGGAATTCTTGGCTGTCTGGTCCTGGTCTGTCCGGGATCGGGAGGGATCGGCTGGCTCACTATGACCCAATTGGGCCGACAAAGTTCCTGCGGCCAGTGCAGCCCCGGTTGCCAAAACCTGCCGTCGTGTCACACCATCGTTCATCGTAAAATCTCCATAAAGAAAAATTCGTCTTCAAACAATCGACTCCTATCTGGGCTTGGGATTCGCATCCAGGTGCCCAGGCGGCGTCACACCCTGTGGGGGTTGAAGGCCGTCAATGAGCAGGAGTCCTTCAATTGTCACCCTGGACGTTCGCCAGGCAATTAACTGATTGATATATTCCATCCGAAGCGTGAAGAAATCGCGTTGAGCTTGCAGAACCTCCGGCCAGGTTTCACGGGCGGATTGATAACTCTGCAATTGAATGCGATAACGTGCCTCTGATTCGGGCAACAGAAGTTCCCGATAACTCGTGATATGTTGAAGGGCTGTGAGATACTGTTGAAACTGTTCGGCTAAACTTCGGCGCAATCGAAGCTCCGTAAGTGTGACTTGAGCCTCTTGTCGACGGAGATCGGCCCGGGCCTGTTGAATCGTTCCCTGGTTCCAATCAAAAATCGGAATTTTGATATACGCTTGAATACCATAGACAGTCTGTGTTTCGACATAATTACGTCCGGCCGAACCTCGAAGGGTTATGTTGGGAATAGGTTCCGCCTGTTCCCGCTGAACCATAATTTGATCCGATCGCACATTGGCATGAGCCAAGGCCAGTTCAGGGCTTTCCTGCAGTAACCTCTGGAGTGCCTCCTCGAACCGGATGGGAGGCAGATCTTCTTCCAATTTTCCTGAAATCGGTTCCCCGGGGAGAGAGGTTCCCAGAATGGCCATTAATCGCTCTCTTTCCAACTGGACTTCATTTTCCGCCATGAGCACGGACAATTGTTGCTGTTGAAGTTGCACTCGGGATTGGCGCAGATCAGCTTCATTGGCCTGGCCGACATTAACCATTTCCTTGACGGTCAAGAGCTGATCCTGCCAACTCTTGAGAAGCTCCCGTTGAATGTCCACTCGCTCCTGAAATCCCAGAAGGCGATAAAATTGTATGACGATCCCGTTCATCACACGATATTCCTGGGCAAGGGCCTGATATTCAGCGGCGGAAGCTCGTGCTAAATATTTCTCACGACTCAATTCGAGTTTTCCCGCCGTGACAAATTCCTGTTGAATAAATCCTCCCTGAAATTCTCCAATGGTGTTCTTAACGTTGATTTGATCTCCTGAGTATCCCCCGATCGGATTGGGATAGAGGCCGGCCTGAAGAGCCTTGGCCCGTTCCCCCTCGACCAGAACCCAGGCCTGGATGAGGGTAGGATTATGTTTCCGTGCGACCTTCTTGAGCCGCTGAAGTGAAAGTGTTTCGCCGTCGTCATGCTCCTCATCCATCTGCTGTGGGAATTCTGTCAGTTCATTGGAATGGTGATCCTCACTCCGGAGATCTGGGAAGGGAGATGGGATCCCTTCGTGGGGGGACATGTTCGGTTTAGGCAGTTCATCCATCTCATTATCATAGAAAGGAATAGCACATCCGGATAATCCCAATCCGAATGTGAACATTATAATAGGCCACCAAAACCAAACCATGATGATTCTGATCCTTTTCATATTCTATGAAACACCTTGCGTCATTTATGGTATGGGACAGTCTAGGAAATATTCTCAATGCTCGATATGGATAAATTCGAAAACATGGCGAATGAAATATCCACTTGAATCTTCAATAAGCTCAGGTAGATCACCCAGTCAAAGTTTTTTGCCCCTTCCACGAGGCTAACGATGAATGGCCTCCGGCACATGCTCCTGTCTTTGTAGACCGAGATTTAATGAAATATAAAAGGATTTGCCCCCATCGGGCATGCCTTTAGAAGGCTTTGCCCGATGGGTAGTTCAACTACGGCTAGCGCCCGGCACCCACAGGCTGTTTTTTGGCTCCTGCACTGGCGCCCATCTTTCGACATTCCTCTCCGCACCGGCGACAGGCTTCCGCACATCGCTTGCAATGGTCGTTTTGGTGTTTCTCGCATTCCTCCGCACAGGCGTCACAAATTGTGGCGCACAAATTACACAGTTCCACACTAAATTGGGAGTCCCGGCTCATAAAGGCCGTGCAGGACCAGCAGAGATCTGCGCAATCGAGACAAAGTCTGGCGCATTCCGGCCTCTTGCCCAAGCACTGATTCGCACATGATTCACACTCTTCCGCACACCGCACGCAAGCTTCTACACAGGATGGATGTTGGTGAGCCATTGAGAAATCCTCCTTAGTTGAGAGTACCGGCAAATCTGACCATTCAAACATTAGACTGGAAATTAAAATAACTCTCCCAGTGTAAAGGCGCGCGCTCAACGAGAAAACTGTTGATAACCCTAGTCTGGGATTATAGTGGGATTATGAAGGGATTTATTTTAGAAGAGTATGATCACTCACCCATACCCCTGAACTCGAATCCCCAATTGGCTTGTGCTTTTTCAACGTCGGTGTGAAGGCAACTCTGGAGGATATCTCCACACCGGATTACTCTCTTCAAAGGAAGGAATTATGGTGTTTTCCTCTCTTCGGCATGAAGTTTGGCCAAAGCGTCTAATTTTTTCGCGGCTTTGGTGTATTTGTCCACCAAATTCTGGCAATGCTGAACAAGGCTTGACTGTTGCCCTTGTTTAGGAGTGTATTTTTCATATTCTTTCCCCATTAGGCGCATCTCCTCTGCTCGCATGCGAAGTTCACGGGCTTCCTCTTGATACCAGGTGGTCAACCCCGCATGATCATTTTGTTGTACCAGCTCCCTGGGAGGAACTGAAGCGCATCCTACTGTCAGTGCAATCAATGTGATTCCTACCAACAATTTCCAGTTTGATTGAATGTTCATGATCTCCTCCTTGTGAATGGTGGTCCATCATATCTTTCTATCTGCTGCCGGAATGAGTAATCGATAAATGGCATGTTTGGGGGTTAGATTTCCCATGTCAGTGAATGCTGATGACCAAGCTATCCGGTCCCGGTGTTGGATTTCTCTGTTCAACCGTCATTGCAGAACGCTCTCCGGCT
>DOFS01000345.1 GCA_003523945.1 Nitrospiraceae bacterium
GAGACCCCGGCCATCTAACCGGTCCTCCGGTAACGCATCAAAAAAGGATGTCGTTCAAGCGTATTTCCCGACTTCATTGTGTGTGAGGCAATTGGGCTGTGATCATTCACAGGGTCCCGTAATATCCGTATTCTTCTCTTTCGGTTAGCCTTCATTTCTTCTTGAAACATATCTCCCTTGGGATAGGGGACGGGCTGTGTGGGGCTTTTTAAAAGCCTAGACCCCTACGTTGGCGGTCCCCCTGATTACGTGCCATTTCAATCCTTCGTTTTTTTAAAAGAGAAGACCGTCGGTCATCCAACGCGTATCAATGGGGCCAGGTAGCGTTCCGTGTATGTCAGGCTTGCTGTCCATGGTTGGCCTTAAGCTTCCATGGGTTAAACCGATAACATTGACGTAGTGTGAAAAGAGCAAACCATCTGTAAAGGTGGGACGCAAAGCCAAGGGACCTTCAAAATCGTGCGTCATGGTTGAAGGTTTGCCAGGCTACCACGGATTAAAATGTTGTGGTTGAGGTTGCGCCTATCTTTCAGGAATGGGGATGGGCGTTTTTTTTGACCTGGTGGTCTTCTTGCATATTTGAAATTTAAATATATTAAAAATTAAGGATTGCGAAGTGAGTCAGACGAATAATGAGGGGACGCTCCCGGGTGGACGGCAGGTGATCGAAACGTCGTGGGCGTCATAATGCCCTCCTGCCTCCTCCCGTTGGGTTTTCCGATAGACAACGGGTGATACCTGCAGAGGAAGGTATTTTTGGAAGGAGGAGTGTTCAACATGTTACGACCTGCCCCCCCGATGGTTCTAATTGCGGAAGATAATCCTGATGACTGTCTCATTGCGATGCGGGCCTGGGAAGAAAGTCATTTAGGTTTTGATGTGCGTTTTGTACATGACGGTCGGGAGCTGATGGATTATGTGTATCGTCGTAGAAAATGGCATAGGTCGTTGGATCTTCCTTTGCCGCAACTCATTCTTTTGGATTTAAATATGCCGCGAAAGGATGGAAGACGGGTCTTGGAAGACCTTCAGGGGCATCCCGAATGGAGCCAGATACCGACCGTGATTCTTTCAGGGTCCCGCCGCCCGCGGGATATTCAACAATCTGAGATTTTAGGAGCCTATGATTTCATCACGAAACCTGAGACTTTTGAGGAATACCAACGAATGATTACTCAATTGGGCCAAACGGTGCTAGAAAAGAATAAGAGACAACCTGCATGAACCCTCGTCCCGACTCAGACGGCACACTCAAAGTGTTGTTGATTGAAGATGACGAAGACGACGCATTGATTACCAGGAGCCTTCTTGAAAAACTCTCGAACCCCCTAGTGGCCTTGGAATGGGTTCCGTCCTATGACGAAGGTCTTGAGCAGATAAAGTCGCAACAGCATGATATTGGTCTCTTGGATTATCAGCTAGGATCACGGACAGGACTGGAGTTGCTTCAGGAAGCGAATAGCCATGGCCTGCATTTTCCCTTAATTATGTTGACTGGCCAGGGCAATGAATCATTGGTGATTGATGCCCTGGAGTTGGGCGCGATCGATTATCTTCCCAAGAGGATCATTTCCAGTGAAAGTCTCCAGCGCGCTATTTGCCATGGAATTGAAAAGAATCATTTGCAGGCAGCAGTTTCCGCCCATCAACGCGAACTGGAAAAAACCAATCAGGAGCTTGAAAGAAAAAATGAAGAAATTCAGCGTTTCTACCATGTCGTTGCCCATGAGTTGAAAACGCCCTTGACTGCGGCGTCAGAGTTTGTGGAGATACTGCTCGAAGGAATTCCTGGGCCCTTAACCAACACTCAGGAAGAATATCTTCAGCTCATCCATCGGTGTTGCGATCATCTGGATCGTAATATCAACGACTTGTATGACATCACACGGCTAGAAACGGGCAAGTTGAGCATTCATCCTCAGTTGGGCTCATTGTCTGGGTTAATTGATGATGTGGTGAAAGTCTTCACTTCTCAGGTCCAAGCAAAGGACATTGATCTGAACGTGAGGGTGGCACCTGATCTTCCATTTCTGCAATTCGACCCCCAACGTATTCGACAGGTGTTATTGAATTTGTTGGGGAACGCACTAAAATTTACCCCGAAAAGAGGGAAGATCATCGTCTCGGCGTGCGACGATTCGCCCTGTGGAGGCCGGATGCGCGTCTCGATTGAAGACACGGGGGTTGGGATTGCTCAGGACCAGTTGGAACATATTTTTGAACGGTTATATCAGGTCAAGGATGACTCGCCTGCGTCCGCTTCTGGATTAGGTCTCGGATTATTTATCTGCCGGGAAATTATCAAGTTACATGGTGGGACGATGATGGCCACAAGTGACCTGGGAAAAGGAAGTATTTTTAGTTTCACTCTGCCCTATCAGTCTACATAGGGACTGACACTTGTTTTTGTTTGGCCTTACCACTGGAGGATGCTATGGAGAAGACATTGTTAATTGTGGAGGATGATGAGAATATTTCCAAGGCTCTTGAAGTCCGGTTGAGCGCTCGCGGATTTAATGTCGTAACAGCCTTTGATGCGATCATGGGGATGCAAAAGGCAGTACAACTGATCCCCGATGCCATTGTGTTGGATATTACCATGCCCGGCGGAAATGGGTTGGCCCTGGCTAAGCGGTTGAAGGAGTCGGCCATCACCAGGGATATTCCTTTCATTTTCTTGACGGCGAGCAAGCAAGATGGCTTGCGACAACAAGCCGTCTCCCTCGGCGGAGCGGCTTTTTTTGAAAAGCCGTATGATTTTGAATACCTTTTGGCGGCCATTCGTGCTGTTCTTGAGCATCCTCATGCGCGATTGTCGTTGTAACCCCCTTTGTACGGGTGTAGGAATGATCGCACCAGCCATCCGAGTAACCTCTGAGTCTCCGAGTCCCACACTACCCTTGGAGGACTTATGTCAATTGGGATGAAAGCAGATGTTGACTATGTTCGTGTCTTGCTCATCGATGACAGTGAGGACGATGCGATCATCGCCCGGGCCATGCTTTCTCGAGTTCGCGGGGTGGTGTTTGAAGAAGAATGGGTTCCGACTTTTGATGAGGGGGTTAGAAAACTTAAGGAAAATACCCATGATGTTTGTCTTTTGGATTATTGTCTGGGAAAAGAAACGGGTCTTGATGTGTTGCGGGAAACCCTTAAGTTTGGGTGCCGGGTCCCCATTATCATGTTAACGGGGACCAATAATCAGGAAATTGATATTCAAGCAATCAAGTTGGGTGCGGCTGACTATGTGGTGAAAGGCGAAACCAATCCCGATCTCATGGAGCGTGCTATTCGCCACGCGCGTGAACGGAAAAGGGCGAGGACGGAACGCGAATTACTGAATCAACAGTTGGTCGAAAGCTCTCGCCTGGCGGGTATGGGAGAAGTGGCCTCGCATATCCTGCATAATGTGGGCAATGTCCTCAATAGTATTAATGTTTCAGCGGGGCTAGTGTCGCAATACCTCCATGAAATGCCAATTGATGATATCTCACGTATCGCTCATCTCCTCGAAGATCATAAGGATGACGTTAGTGCATTTTTGACGTCTCATCCAAAAGGGAAGCGGATTCCCTTATT
The DNA here is from genome assembly GCA_003523945.1 of Nitrospiraceae bacterium. GTDB lineage: Bacteria > Nitrospirota > Nitrospiria > Nitrospirales > UBA8639 > Nitrospira_E. The sequence continues at coordinate 3,580 of DOFS01000345.1, forward strand.
CTTAAATCAAGTAGAGGTGCTATTAAGGCAACACTTTACTGACGCCAACAAAGAACTCGAGGGCCTGGTTTCACAGCTTGATCATGTCAATCAAATAATGGCCACGCAAAAGACTCTGGCGAACGCGACTCAGGTTGTGGAGCCAGTGATCTTAGGTGAATTGATAGAGCAAGCCCTGCTCATGAATCAGCCTGGATTCGAAACAGCCGGCATTGCGATTACCCGTGAAATTTTAGATGTTCCACAGGTCCTGATTGACAGGCATCAAGTCTTGCAAATTCTGTTCAATCTCATTCGAAATGCCAAGGACGCGATGCAGGCTCAGGGGGTGGGCTCCCACCGATTGACTCTGCTGATGGTGAATCATCCCGACCGGGAAGGGTTTGTGCGGATTCAAGTGGGCGATACGGGCATTGGGATTTGTCCAGAGCATCAGACCAGGATCTTTGCCCAAACATTCGGTACGAATAAGAAAGGGAAGGGGCTTCATGGCTGTGCATTAGCGGCGAAAAAATTAGGTGGTTCTCTGACGGCATGGAGCGCCGGAACAGGGCATGGTGCGACCTTTTCCCTAGACCTGCCTATGAAGACTCCAGAGGTAATCGCACTTTCATGAATGAGAATGAGCTCTTAATCGCGGCTTCCTTGGAACGGTACGCGGGGTCTTGTGTGGGAGCCAAGTGACGTAGGCCAAGTTTTTCGTGTGTGTCACGAGAGCACGGCTTGCGAGTTGATCGCGTTGTGTGGGAAAGATTTCGGTGAGGTCTTTTTCTTATTTCTCCAAG
>DOFS01000220.1:0-953 GCA_003523945.1 Nitrospiraceae bacterium
CGCGCGCGGACTGGACCATTTGCGCCGTCTGATGTTGGGTTTCGAGAAGAGGGCTATTCTGAATCTGCTGGTTGGCCTTCATCGCAAGCAGATATTCTTCCTGTGCCGACACGAGTTCCTGGCTGTAGAGGGTGAACAAGGGCTGACCTTTTCGAACAAGCTGGCCCGTGGAATCCACAAAGAGATCTTCCACCCAACCGGAAATGCGAAGATTGATATGGGTGAGACGTTGTTCGTCATAGTCCACTTTCCCCACGGCACGGATCACCGTCTGGAGCGGGCGCATGCTGACCAGGGCTGTGGTGACGCCAATCAATTGTTGCCGTGCCGGAGTCACCATGGCATAGGCCTGGCTGGATTCCATCTCCATGGAAGAATGGCCGCTCATGGTTCCCATGTCCTGCACTGGTTGTTCGGTATGCCTCGCCTCGTTCGTGGTCTTTACCGCTGATTGGAAGAGGGGCCACCATGATTCTTTAAAAAAGAAAAGGCTCGTCACCAGGATACAGAGCAATACTCCGAGGATGATCCAGTGTGGTCGTGATGTGTGCGTGAGCATCGTGCGTCTCCTTCTTACAGGTCCGCGCCTAGCACGCGTTCAAGTTGGGCGACTTGCTGTTCCCGGTTCACGAGCGCCCGGATATATTCAAGCCGAAAGGTGATGAGCGCGCGTTCCGCATCGATCAGATCCAAAAAATCCGTGCGATCCGTCCGATAGCCCGCATGGGCGGCTTGGAGAACCTGCTGTGCCTGCGGAAGGACGGTGGTGCGATAGAGTTTCAGAACCTCTTGCGTGGCCTGAATTTGCACCACCAGATCCTTGACCTGAAAGCGAGTGAGTGTGACAAGGGTCTGTTGCTTGGCTTGTGCGGATCTGACCTGCGCCGCCGCTTCCCGTACGCCTGCGTCATACTTCGGTTTGGTCCAGAACGCGAAGGGAATGTTCACCATCA
>DOFS01000220.1:1101-5460 GCA_003523945.1 Nitrospiraceae bacterium
TGGAGTTCCACCCGAAGGTGAGGGTAGTACTGCAATTTGGCCAGTTGCGTGGCCGACTGAAATCGCGTCACCGCCAGATCAGCTTCTTGCAGTTCCGGGCGGAGTCGAAGCGCGTGCGCCTGGAGTTCTTCAAGCGAACGTGTCAGCGGTTGTGGATGTGGTGCTCGTGGGATTCCAAGCGGAGCATGGGGATCACGATCCAGAATGGTATTGAGATGAGCTTGAGCGGTTTCCCGTCGTTGATTGAGGACGGGTAATTGTTGGGAAATTTTCGAAAGCTCTACCTGAGCTCGCAGGACGTCTACCTGTGTTCGGGTTCCCACCCCGTATTTGGCATTGGCAATATCAAAGAACTGCCTGAGTAATTTTTGCTGTTCATGATGGACCTCAATGGCTTTGTAGGCGAACAACAGCTCAAAAAAGGCCGTCTTGACCGCAGCGGTAATCTCGCGAACTTTGGCGGCCACGCGTTGTTCCGCCTGGTCGGCTTCCCGTGTCGCCACCTCGGCTTTCTTCGAGAGCAATCCCGGGAAGGGAAATTGTTGCGCAACCCCGTAGATAACCGTTTGTGTTTTGGTGACATTCAGCGAGTCAGGCGTATTCCACAATTGAACCTTTAATTCGGGGTCGGCCAAAGCTCCCACCTGAGGGGCGCGCTCCTTCATGGCCAGGACCTGCTCTTGTGTCGCCGCGATCTCAGGATTCTGTTGAATCGCTTCCTGGATCAGGGGCACGAGCTCCAAGACCGGTTCAGTCGTGCCTGTTGGTTGAGCCTGGAGTGGACCTGGCGGACCAAGCCATACCATACCGATTACCACTATCACCACGTATCTTGAAATTATCTGGTGCATGGTTGACTCCGCTTGTATGTAACGACCATGGACTTCTCACCGATTCTGCCTCGTATCCAAAGAAGCAGGAAGGAGAAAATGGTCCTGTCGATCAGGCCTGAAGGTGTCAGACCGGGATCAGTGAGGTCGTGAATTCAGGGAATTGGTGATGAACGGAGAAACGGGGAGGGAATCAAATACGAAAAACCGAGATGAGGAGGAGAAGGTCTTTTGGCACGGCCACATGGCCGGTACCGGGCGGAAAGATGATTGTTCTGGAGAGGACAAGGTCAGGAAAAAGCAGGGCCATTTCGCCGATGAAGGGGGCGTGAGCCTGGCTGCTTGAAGGAGTATCGAGACTCGACTGAACCGCCAGAGTTTTAAATCCGTCACAAAATTTGGTAACAGGCTCTTCCCCTGGCATGGTGCAATCACTCACTTGAGTCACCGGCATTTTGGCAAAGACCGGCACCATGCAGGCGTAGGCATTAAAGCTGAACGCGAGGAACAGACCAATGAGGAAGAGAGCTAACCATTTCGGAAAGGATCTCATCAGTGTTATCTTACTCTTAAACGTCTTCTCAGTAAATAGCGTTTGCTTCAAGCAGCCGTTGGGTAGGCTGCTCGGCCCTTCATGAATTCATGGGGTCGAATGATCGTAAACGCCATTTTTGATGCTCTCTTTCTAGAAGACGATGTATGGAAATTTCGACGAATAACCTTGAGAAGCAAAAACGCGAGTAACTACTGACCGAATTTGGATTCAGGATAAAGGAAACGGAAGACTCTTCTGGATAAGGAGGGGACAGAGCATTTGAAAAGGCGTTCCTGGGAATAAATGATCCCCGCCGCAAGCGGACGGGGTATTATGAGTGTACTCGCTTACACGAGTAGTTTATTACGCCGCAAGCAGCGGGGAATATACCCGCAATTGATTTAATGGCCCCATCAAGACCTCAGATTCCTCCTTCATGCATATATTTGGAACGACCAGAGGCAGATTATTTTGACAAGCAATAACAGATTTGTCCCCTATCTCTCATCCTCTATCTGAAATTGGTCGAAAATCTAGTAAATAGCTTGCGTTGTGAGGCTAGCCCGAGCGCGGCCCAGTTATGCGGCTTCAATAGCAAGGCTCCTCCAATTTTCTAATGGGCCAAGGAGAGGGCAGATATTTAAGTCTCAAGTTCCACTCCAAAAAAAATCATCGGAACCATACTGGTTTGATCCATATATAATTTCGTAGTCAGCCCCAATGGCCTGCAAGATTTCTTCAGCTTGCAGACTCTCTTCATATAAACCTTGCAAGTGCCAAGGATTACGTCTTAGCACTGCCCAACCACGAATCCTTCCGGGGTTAATGGGATCGATAGCGGGAACCTATTTTTTTAAAAACTCCAATGGTTGAAACCAAAATGAATATCCCACCCCGTCATCCTCACTGGTGGGATCCATACCGGAACTCACAAGGCCAATGACATGGCCGTCCTCATTGAAAATTGGTCCGCCACTCATTCCACCAGGCCAATTGCATGAAACCTCAAATGAAGGCCACGGCTTGGTAATACCGCGCCCTGTAGAGAATAGTTTTGTTATTTCACCCACAGCTCCATACATTTTCTCAGTAAATATCAGCACACCTTCTTCCCTAACATTTTGGACATCCATGACATTCGGATAGCCAATGGCCATGACTCTATCGCCAATTTTAGGCCGTGAACCACTAATCTTTAATGGCAAAAAATCTGTAAAATCCTTGACCCGTTGATTTGCAGGATCAAAGCAAAACTTAACGCAATCGAAAATATTTCTATTATCAGTGCGTCCGTGTAATCGGCCAATAGGATCGCTAACTTCTCCTCTATAGTTATCAACATGATCAATAATGACAAAGCAATCTTTAGGAATAGGCGGCCGTCCGTAAACCAGCCCGGGGCTCATCATTCCAAAAACAGTTCCTAACTGACGATCAATAATTTGTCTTTTTTCGGGACACTCCAGCACATGATAGGCTGTTAAATACGTCCCAAAAGGATCCACGCGGAAAGAGGTTCCTAACCCAGAAATCAGATGTGTTTCTCGATCTATTGTAAATAAAGGCACAATACTTCTACGAAGGCCGAATGGATCCTGTATCCGAAAAAATCTTTCATTTTTTTGGCTAGATGGTAAAGCTGGAAAAGCCATTAGGGCATTCCGATCTTATGGAAGAATGATTCGAAAAGTTGCTTCCGCCCTTGCCCATTGCGATGGACACAATTCAAAAATTTGAGGCCAGTTTTCTTTCTGGCGGAGTATTTCTAAGACCATTTTTTCAGCTAATTTTAAAAATTTAGTTCTTTGAATCATATGAAAAAATTCCAAGGGTTCTTGTTGTCGTCGATATTGAATAGGGCTTTGGTATCGTGTAAGGCTTCGTGCGATCGATTCCTTTTCAACCGTGGATTTACTCTTGTTTTTACGGAGATGCCACAAACACATTTACCATAAATTGGTATAGAGTTAACATGCACAGCTTGACCGGAACATCAGTCGAAAGCTTTTTCTACAGGTGAACGGATTGACGCATGTGCGGTGCTCAATCATTTTCACTCATAGAGTCAGGCCTTGTAATCATGCACCCTCTTCTTCCGCCGGTCGTATCCGGTGACTCACATTGGAATAATGGAGGCCCAGGTGATCCGCAATTGCCCGCATCTGATATCCATGGGTGCGATAGGCCTCGGCGAGGCTCTGCTTCGGCGGGTGTTTCCGAGACGAGAGCGCAGAGAGCCGTGGCCTGATCGCTTGGGTTTGCTGGCGAGAAATTTCCTTAAGCGCCCGACCCGGTTGGTGTTTGGCCACAAAACTGTCATCCCCTAAATACAGTTGCCCTCGCAGGTGTTCCCACGGACCTGGTTGTCCTAACCCTTCAGCCACAAACGTTTGATACCGGCGTTGGGCCGTGGAGGGCCGGACACCAAACTGACCGGCACCCTTTTTCAGGCCAAAATGTCAGCGAGTTTCTGGCATAATTCTCCCGAGAAGGGAAAGGAGAAGAGGCCATGAAACAAAAGCGTTTTTCGGTCCAACAAGTCGTCGCCGTACTCAAGCAGGCCGAGGTGGGCACTCCCGTGGCCGACCTGATTCGCAAAGTGGGGATCACGGAGCAGACCTTCTATCGGTGGAAGAAACGGTATCAGGGGATGGAATCCGACCAAGTCCGGGAACTCAAACAACTCCAAGAGGAGAACATCCGGCTGAAACGGGTGGTCGCCGATCTGACCTTGGACAATGTCATGTTACAGGATGTCCTTGCAAAAAAGTTCTGAAGCCCTCGCGGAAACGGCCGATGGTCACGTATCTCTGTCAGCGGTATGGGGTCAGCGCACGACGGGCGTGTCGGACGCTCCGACTGAACCGAGCCACGCACCAGGATCAGAGTCACCGGGATCCGTGCACCGCGTTACGCCAGCGGGTGCGGGAACTGAGTCAAACCTGGGTGCGGTATGGCTATCGTTAGATAACCGTGTTGCTCAAGCGCGAGGGC
>DOFS01000207.1:0-3410 GCA_003523945.1 Nitrospiraceae bacterium
ACCGGTTTTTTAAGAAATGCCGTGCAGCCGTATTCATAGCCTTTGTTTCGGTCCGTCTCGAGGGTAGAGTTCGTGAGAATCATCACCGGTAAAAAACGGAATTGATTGTCCGCTCGAATGGTTTTCAGAACTTGATGTCCATCCAGTTTGGGAAGCTTGAGGTCCAGAAGGATGACGTCGGGATCACCGAAGAGGTTGGAATCCTGATATTTCCCTTGACGGAAAATATAATCCAAGCATTCTTCGCCATCCGAGACGATATTCAGATGATTCCGAAACCCAAATTGTTCCCAAGCACGTTTGGTGGCCAGAACATCGTGGGGGTTATCTTCTGCCATTAATATGGTTAAATTCTGAGTTTCATCCAACATGCTCGTGTTCTCCAATTGGTACCGTAAATGAAAAGATGCTTCCTTGGCCTACTTCAGATTCCACGCGAATGTCTCCGCCAAGTCTGATCACCGCCTTTTTGACAATAGCCAGGCCGATGCCTGTCCCCTCATATTCCCGAGTCGTGTGGAGTCGTTCAAAGATCTGGAAAATTTTTTCCTGATATTGTTCAAGGATTCCAATGCCATTGTCACGAACAGAGAATCGAATAAAGCCCTTGTGCTCCTTCCTCCAATTGACTTCCAAAATTTTTGGGGAAGAATGGTTAAATTTGACGCCATTGGCCAGAAGATTTTGGAAAACCTGTCTCAGAAGATGTTCATGGCCAAGGACGGTTGGCCATTCGGCCGGGGTTTGAATGTGCACGTCCGTGTTAAAATTCAGGCCGCGAAGGATTTTAGGAAAAAGGTCACCCATGTGACATGTCTGGGGTGGGGAATCCAGGGCAGTTAATCGTGAGAGTTCAAGGAGATCCGAAACCAGTTGTTCGGCTTCGCATACGGCGGTGGTAATCCCCTGCAGGAATTCCAGTTGTTCTCCTGAAATCTGGGAGGAGTAATCCTCCACCAGAAAGTCCGCATAGTTATGAATGGCTCTTAACGGTGTCCGCAAATCATGTGAGACGGCATAGGCATAAGCTTCCAGGTCTTGGTTTTGGAGGACCAACTGTTGATTTAACCGTTTCAGCTCAGCTTCGGTTTTTTTCCTGGCCGTAATGTCGATGACTGAACTCAGGACTAGAAGTCCCTCGGGTGTGTCGATGGGATTGAGTCCCACTTCCACCGGGAATTCACTACCGTCTTTGCGCCGGGCAAAGAGATCCCGTCCGGCTCCCATGGATCGGCTACTGGGATGATGGAGGAACGTAATCCGATGTTCGGAATGTTCCTGCTGAAATCTGTCCGGTACGAGACGATCAACGGATTGCCCAATTAATTCATGTTGTGAATACCCAAACAGGGTTTCGATTAATGTATTGGCAAAGAGCACTTTCCCGAGATGATCAACAATCAACATTCCACTCGGGAAGGCATCAATTAGGACTCGTAGCCGACGCTCCTTGTCCCCAAGATCGATCTTTATCAATTTCATATCTTCCAGGATATCTGCCATTGTTAGGCTTTGGTCTTTCAGTTCCTTTGTTTGTAAACCATATTTGACCGCGAGGTCTTCTTTGAGCGTCTGGAGTGCCTGTTGCGCGGAGAGTTGTTGTAAGACGATGAATGCCGAGATCATGATACAAATCATGGATATCCAGCGATTGAGCATGGCGGTTTCATATCCCAACCTAGGAGAAGAGACCCAATATCCCAGAAAAACCAGTAGCATCGAGCCGATGGTAGCTATTTTGGTGGCCGATGGATTTTTGAGCGGGAGGGTGGCGACCACGACCAAAATGTACAGACTGCCCATTCCAATTCCACGTGGAGTCAGGCAGTCTGCCACGAAGATTCCCAATGCCAGGCACCACACGAAAGTCTTCTGAAAATTCGGCCGTTGGCTTTCGGTGGTAATGGAGGGACGGTTCATACCCAAAGAATTAAACGACAAATTGGATTTCGTCTTCTTCAGTCGGTCTATGAGTTCCACAAAAATCCAGGCGATCACGAATTTAATCGAGGGCGTCGATTGATTACTCGGGTTCCAACATCAATTTTCCCAGGTACATCCCTTGCGGCACGGCCATTATAAAAAGTCCTGAGACAGAACTCGTTATGGTCAAAAGGAGGACAAAGCCATCCCTCGACATTTAGCTAATGATGCCTCAATGGAGAATCGCACCCGGGGAAACTGCTTGTCGTATCAAGCCGACTACTGAGAAAAAAATGGATTCTGCCGGTTCATTGGCAAACCCTCAATCATGATGTACCAAAGCCTGACCTGATGAATGAATCTTTGGACATCTCTCGACTCGATAAAGATAAGGAAGGATGAATAGGAATTGAAAATAATGATGAAATAATGCCAAATAATAGCGTTTTTCTTGGTCGATCGCAAGATAATTACCTTCGGAAAACTGGCCAAGTATGGCCAAAGGCGTCTTGAGAGGATTCATCGAATTTGCTCTTTTCTAAGGAGCCTATTGCTCGGGTTCTTGATAATATTCAGCGAAAAATTTCACACAGAGGTTGGCAATCACGGGGACCCCGAATCCTCCCTATTCCTGACAAGGCTTCATCTTTCTGGGCTGCATTGCCTGGGGGGTAACCAAGCCACTGATGGTCTGTTGGATACCATGTCTGAAATTTTTCCCATGGGGTCGGGGCATGGGGAAGCCAGTATTGCAGCGCTGTCGACGAGGAAAGTACTTTTTGACTCAGATCAACCTGTACGGCCTTTTGTGAAAGTCCTCGGGGCCAAAGCCGGTCTATGAGAGTTCGAAATCGGTTATCGGGGACAGAGATGTCCCATACCCGGTGGATTTGAAATCCAGAGGAACGCCTTGTCCGGGAACCGGCAGGTCGTTGCTACGTGGGGTGAGTCGAAAGGTTAGAGGGATGGCGAAAACAGTCAATGGTGTGGTCATTGACCAATCCGGCCGCTTGCATATGGGCATAAATAACGGTACTCCCCACAAATCGGAAGCCACGCTGTTTAAGATCCTTTGAGAGGGCGTCACTCTGCGGAGTGGTGGCTGGGACTTGTGACATCTCCTTCCAATAATGAATTATTGGGACACCGCCCACAAACTCCCAGATGTATCGATCGAAAGACCCGAACTCTTTCTGAATAGTAAGAAACGCTTGGGCGTTCGTGATGGTCGATTCAATTTTGAGACGATTTCTGATGATCTCTGAATCTTGAAGGAGTAACGCTTTTTTTCTGCTGTCGAATTGCGCGACCTTTTCGGGATCAAATTCCGCAAATGCCCGGCGATACCCTTCCCGACGTAACAGAATTGTTGACCAGGACAACCCGGCCTGCGCGCCTTCCAATGTGAGCATTTCAAAGTGGCGGTGGTCTTCGTGAACGGGGATTCCCCATTCTTCATCATGGTAGGGAATGAAGTGCGGTTTGGT
>DOFS01000207.1:3419-12727 GCA_003523945.1 Nitrospiraceae bacterium
ACCAGGACAACCCGGCCTGCGCGCCTTCCAATGTGAGCATTTCAAAGTGGCGGTGGTCTTCGTGAACGGGGATTCCCCATTCTTCATCATGGTAGGGAATGAAGTGCGGTTTGGTGCCCACCCATCCACACCTGATGGGTTCTTGGTTCAGACTGTGTGTCGTGCGTCCCATGGAAAACCTTTGGAATCCCCAAAGCCTAAGTGCGCCTGAATCTTTTCTCTTAGTGATGATTGGCAAAGTGTATAAACACGTGATGAACAGGAAAGACTACGAATTCCTGCACAACCTGTCAATGAAATTCCAGGGAGATCATAATGTGTGGCGGGAAAGATGCTCATTGGTAGGACACGAATAGGTCATGATATGATGGAGTATTCCTTGCAGATGAGGAGGGTGATCATGCGTAAACCAATGCAGCAACTCTTGCCGAAAACTTCGCAGTCAAGATGGTGGCTTTCTTCGGTCTTCTTTTTTGGGGTCGGGTTGGGGGTGTTGACGGTTGGTGCTGCGTATGCCAGTGCCCAGGAACCCACTCTCGCTGAAAAATCCCAAGTCCCCTGGGAATGTTCGGAATACTCCGGTGAGGCTCAAGCCCGATGTATGACGGTGTTGTTGGAGCTACAACAAAAACACATTTCCAAATTGGAAGCACAATTGAATGCCCAGGAGAAAGCGGTGAACGACCTCAAAGAGAAGATTGACCGTCAGGAAGCGTTAGCCCGCAGTGAAGGTCGGGTCTATAAACAAGATCCTCGATATCCGCCTCCCCCTTACGTGCCTTTCAATTCTCCTCCCTACGTTTCTCCCTACCCCTATGCTCCGTTGCCGCCAATCGGCATCTACCTTCAACCTCCCTGGAGAGTTCCCCGATATTATGGCTTTGGTCCGGGTTATTGGGGACAACCGGGCTTGTCGTTTAACTTCCGGTTTGGCGGAAATCATCGACACCGTCACCGGTAGGTCAGACTCTCTGCTTAGGTGCTCAAATTCTGAGTCTTTAAGAGGGAACCCTCTTCGATCAATCGCTTGCCAACCTGCTTGTTTTTGCTACCCTTGTCCCGTGAGGTTTTTTCGCCACCTGGGCCAAGGTATAAAGAACCCCATTCTTTTTTTGCTCCCGGATCGTGGGGTTTGTGGCGCTCATCCCTCTGTCTGCCAATTGTCTGAATATGTGAAACCAAATACTTGTTGATGAGCGAAGATTTATGAGGGATCGCGATGTACCGTTTCCGGGGAAAACGCTTGAATACATACGGCAATGTACTCCGCACCATCAGGACCTGGCGTACTATATTGCACCCATTCATTGCGATAGGCAATGACCGCCTGACCGGCCTTCACCTCAAGTTTTCCCTCTTTCGTTTCCACCTGCAATTGGCCGGAGAGGACCAGGGTATATTCATCGAACTCCGGAGTCTGTCCGGGCTCTTCCCAGCCTGACGGACTCTGCATGCGTGCGATGCTTATTTGGTCAGTGCTGGAATTAACCCGTCCGATAAATTCGTCGATGAGTTTGGGTTTGTTGCCTGCCGGTTTAATTCTTGTGGGTTGCTCAATCAGTTTTGCCATACTATCCCAATGACCTCCTTCCGTGTGTTGAATGTGCATCGACTGGAATTTGTTCGCTCAGTGATACGCCATGGCTAGTGGCTTGACAACATTGCCTGGTTTTCTCTTGATTCTCTTTGACGTCTTCATTAGCCGTTGATTACCCGCTGGCTTCCCAAAGCTTCTGGGCCATGGACGAAAACAAAACATGATGGGGATGGAATCGCGGAAATCAACTTAAAGCCGTTGCTTCTCTCTATCTCACAGGTGCAATGATAAATCCACTATCAACCATAGGCAATCTCTCCAAGCCTTTTTTTAGGCATCTTATTTTTAAGAGCCAAAAGTCATATAACCAGTGCCAGGTTCAGAATAGCCTCAGGTCGCTTCGTGCAGCAAGAAGATCGATCTATGATTAGCCATGTCGTTCAGTCTGGAGGAAAAGGTTTTTTGTGGGGCTCGCAACGCACGTCCGCCATGGCAAGAATTATAAAATGGTGGATATGGCCTTGACAGGGATGATGGTAAAAGGAAGAAAAATCAACCTTGAGAAGAGGCTTCCTTTTGAAGAGGAAGCGAAGAAGGGGATGGTTGTTTGTGTAAAGAGACTGGCGGTTTTTTGCCATTTACGCCCATCTCTTTCCAATGCCGGTCATAGAAGTCAAGGATCCATCTAATTCCTCACTTCGAGATTTTCAAAGAGTCCATTGAGCGGGTTGGCCCCTAGGGCCATCCAGATTATCGCTTATGAATTTTCTCACATTCTTTTTTCTATTGAATTTCCCAATCTGTGGAAGCGGTACCGGGAAAGCCCGAGGAGATCATGGTTGCCCCGTTCATCAGCCATACACTCACCGCGCCGTTTGTGCCATGGCGCCAGATGAGATCTGCGTTGCCATCCGCATCCACATCGCTCACTTGCCCAATCTGCCACGCTAAGGACACCGCGCCAAGCGAGCCTGTGGAGGCAACCTCCGTCCCACTCATCAACCATATTCCGGTATGGCCATTCGTGTGCCGCCAAATAAGGTCAGCCATGCCGTCACCGTTGACATCCCCGATTTTGTGAATATTCCAAGCTGTCGACGCGGTGGCGGGAAAGCCGACCGATGTCCTGGTCACCCCGTTCATCAGCCACACGGCCACCGCGCCGCTTGTGCTATGGCGCCAGATAATGTCAGCCTTGCGGTCTCCATTCAGATCACCCACGCCTGCGATCTGCCAGGTTAGGGACACTCCCCCCAGTGCGCCTGTGGAGGCAAGTACCGTCCCATCCATCAACCATACTGCGGCATGGCCATTCGTGTGCCGCCATATAAGGTCGGCCTTGCCGTCACCATTGACATCTCCGACTCCGTGAATGTCCCAAGCCGTCGACGCCGTGCCTGGAAAACCGGCGGACGTCATGGCCTTTCCGTTCATCAGCCACACGGCCACCGCGCCGCTCGTGCCATTACGCCAAACGATGTCGGTCTTCCCGTCCCCATTCAGATCGCCCACTCCCCTCAGGGCCCATTCCGCAGGCAATTGGCCCAGAGAGCCCGAGGAAGCGAGAGTTGTGCCATTAAGCAACCACACGGCCACCTCGCTGGTTTTCGTATTCCGCCAGATCAGATCGCCCTTGCGGTCTCCATTCAAATCGTGATTATTGGGAGGGCCTACATTCGTGCCGTGTTCTTGGACTATGACGGAATACATGCTCAATTCACTACCGGGATTGCTACTGCTGGCATTGCCACCAAGAGTAATGGTGCCGGCAGGGAAGGGCCGGACAAAAAGGTGGAGGGTATCGACTGAAGTCACCAGGTCCTTGCCGGTATCAGTAAAGGTGTTCAACCACGAAGGTTTAGGCGTGATCCGAATGTCATGGGCCACATACACGGACACCGGTTGATTGACCGTAAAGCTGAGGAAGACGGCGTTGGTCGCAGCCTTGTCATCATTGGCGGTTTGGATATACGTGGCTCCCTCCATACCGGCTGGGACGGTGGTAAAGGTATAGGCGCGGTCGATATATACCGTGTCCCCGGCTTGGAGGCCTGAGGTGGGTACGACATAGGATTTACCACTGGTGGTATTCAGATTGGAAATGGTTAACGCAAGCGAGGTTGGATTGGAGACGGTGACGGTAACCGGCGTTGCGGTTGTCGTATTGCCTGCAGCATCCCGGGCTGTAGCCGTGAGAGTGTAAGAGCCATCCGGCACAGTGGTGGTATCCCAGCTCACGGCATAGTCATTGGTCGTATCTTCGGGACCGAGGTTGGCGCCCCCGAGATGAAATTGTACGCCGACTATGCCAATATTATCAGTAGCAGTAGCGGACAGGGTAATGGTCCCACTCAGGGGGGATGGATGTTGCGGGACGACGAGAGTAATCGTGGGAGGCATGGTGTCCAGCGGAGTTTTCGTCGTGGCACTAACCGGAGCAGAGGAGGTGGACCCATTGCCGGCGGCATCATGTGCTGTGACTTTATAGATGTAGGTTGTGCCGGGGCTCAGAGCTTTATCGGTAAAACTGGTTGTAGCCACGGAGGTCACATTCGAACCATTTCGAGTAATCGAATAACTGGTGACACCGACATTATCGGTGGATGGGGTCCAATTCAGACGAATTTTCGTGGTGGATAGTGAAGTTGCCTGGAGACCAGAGGGAATCGACGGCGCGGTGGTATCGGGAGGCGACCCATCCCCACCCTGAGTCGGAAGGTCTATTGCCACTTCCTGGGCGGGTTCACTGATATTTCCGGATTGATCATATGCCGTGACCGTAAAGTAATAGGTGAGTCCCTGCTGCAGGTTTTGGAAAACATATGAAGGGTTGATGCCGGCATTTTCCGTCGTATGATAAGACCCCTGGGCGGTGCCCATATGCACATAATAGCCCATCAGGTCCGATTCCGGATTCGCGTCCCAGGTTAGTTGGATGGAAGAAGCCGAGAAGGCGGGGCTAGCACACATTCCGAGGAGAAACAGCACAAGGCCTGCCGCCTGCAAGCGGAGGAAACTCAGGGGGGGCTTTTTCCTGATCATACTCTACTCCTTGTCGTATTCGGACCGAAGTCCTCATTCTTTCCTCCCCCTGCGAATACTGTCTTCCTTCGGTAGCCGGACGGTCAGATGCTGAGACCTGACTCCTGGCTTTGCGACCCTACTTCACAATAGGTGTGCCGTTTCGGGAAGAGGATTTCATGATTTGATAGAATTTATGTATCCTCTGTCTCCCTATGGTGTTATCCACACCTCCAAAGGTTCTGCGCAACATTTCGGAGAATGAAGGAAAAACTTTAGGGATGACGTTTGTGCGACCGTACGGAAACCTTTTAGTGGAAACGCGAGAAACCAAAAAATCGAACAGAATGAACATGGGAATCATGAAAGAAAAAAAAACTCGGTCGGAAAAAGAGAAGACTAGCGGCTTTTCTTATGATGTTCGAAATGAATAGGGGACACGACAGGGGGAGAACCATGGATAACATATTGGCGGGGAAGATGATGGAGGGAAGAGAAATTTTCCAAATCGGCGAGAGATTTTTCCCTGCTGCGAAAGAGGGGATGAGGGCGGGCGACTGTAATAAGGTTGATCTGTTGCTGTGCCCAAACGGCAAAAATTTTTCCTCGTTGCCGGTTTGAGAAGGCAACGATCAATCTCCACGCTCCTTTTGGAAATTTTTTAGAAGTCCATTTCTGGGGTTGGCCCATGAGGCCATCCAAGGGAGTGTTCTCGTGTTGTTGTATTCGCGCCTACTGAATTTCCCAGTCTGTGGAAGCCGCACCGGGAAAGGTCGTGAAAGTGATGATCACCCCGTTCATCACCCATACCGCCACAGCTCCATTGCTGTTGTTTCGCCAGATGACGTCTGCCTTGCCATCCCCATTCACATCGTGTGCCCCCGCCATCTGCCATGTCGCTGGCACTGTCGCCGGGAAGCCTGAAGAATCAATCGCCGTCCCATTCATCAGCCATATCGCGGTGTTGCCATCCGTACGATTGCGCCAGACCAGATCGGCCCTACCGTCCCCGTCCAGATCCCCGATGCCCTGAATGCCCCAATCCGTCGGTGCGTTGCCGGGAAAGCCTGTGGCGGTGATGGTCAAGCCGTTCATCAGCCACACGGCCACCGCGCCGCTCATGTCATTGCGCCAGACGAGGTCGGCCACCCCGTCCCCATTCACATCGCCAACTCCCCTCAGGGCCCATTCCATAGGTAGCTGGCCCAGAATGCCCGAGGTCACCCCGCTCGTGCCACTGAGCAGCCATACGGCGACCTCGCCGGTTTTTGTGTTTCGCAAAACGAGGTCGGCCTTTCCGTCCCCATTCAGGTCCTGATTTTTGGGAGGATTCGGGTTAGTGGTACGTATTGGAACAGTAATACCCATTTCCTCTGCGGGTGCACTGATATTTCCAGAGTGATCATAGGCCGTGATCGTAAAATAGTAGGTGAGTCCCTCTGGCAGATTTTGGAAAATATAGGAAGTGTTGAGGCCGACATTTTTCGTGATGTGATAGGACCCTTGGGATGTACCCATATACACGTAATAGCCCATCAGGTCCGGTTCCGGACTTGCGATCCAGGTTAGTTGAATGGAAGAAGCTGAAAAAGCGGGGCTAGCGAACAGTCCGAAAAATAAACAGGCCAGGCCGGCCGTCTGTCTGGTTGGTAAACCCAAGTAGGTTATTGGTCGGGGCATCCTCAATTCCTTGTATGATTCGGACTGAAATCCAGATGTTCTTCATAGGAAACCCCTTCCTTGGGTGGCCGGATGAAATCAGCTGTCCTCACCTGACTCCCGGCTTTGCGACCCTACTCTATAATAACCGTGCTGTTTTGGAAAGGGGCTCTTGGGAGCGAAGAGGCTTTCGATGAATATTTCTCTGAATTGTGATCCCCACATCTAAATAGATAGTGATACGGGGTGTCGACTTGTTCCGAGAAGTAAGGACTACCGGAAAAGCAGGGATTTTTGTTTGGACCAAACGATGGTTTCCAGAAAGGTAACGAGAAGGATGACGAATATTTAAGGAAGGTCACGTTAAGGGAATAGAGGGTAGAACATATAGTTGCGTCAAAATAAACGGCCGGATGGCTGTAAAAGTTTTATAGGTTGATAAAGAACTGCAGAAGAAGAATATGGTTGGCCCGATTGGCCAGACCCGAAAGGGCTGTATTAATGAGCTGTAATTGGTAACCCGCATCCACATTGAGTTTTGGGGAGAAGGTGTAGTTGATGCCCAGAAAAAACCGGTTTTGATCGAATCCGGCTTCAGGCCCCTGACGAAGAGTATTCAGGTTCACGAAAATTTCATCATAGACGGCGATGGCGAGGGAAGGGGAGTTCGGGAGCGGGAATGTTCCTCGAAGCATAGTTCGAGCCCGAACAGCTGTCCCGATGGCGTGTTGGATCCACCGTTCTTCGAGACGTGAGCGGCTGAATAATGTGAATGTTGAAAATTTGTTGTGGTAAATCAGTTGCTGGAATATTCGATGTTCCTGGGTGTAGTCCGGTTCGTAGTTAGCAACCCAGGCGTACCCCTGCCAAAGTGAGATGGTAGGGGTCAGTTGGTACCCGATAGCCGGTCGAAGAAGAAGTTGGTCGATTTGTGAGGCATCGTTGGAGAACCGGGGGTTGGCTTCCATATACCCTTTGACCGGTCCGGAAACGGGAAAGTTGAGATAAACCGGGGCCCACAGTCGAAAATCCTGAATCGGCTCGGAGCCTCCAAAGCAAAAAGCGGGTGTCCACAGTAGGCATCCTGCTACGAGCCCTGCCAGCATTCTGTTTCTCATGGTTACGTCCATAAATTTTCTCACCCTATTGTAAGACTCATCCTTCGTGTTTCCCAAGGAAGGATTTAAGTTGTGAAAAAGAGGGTAGCCCCTGAATTCTGGCGTTGCCCTTCATGAAGGTCGGAACGGCTGTGATATGCATCTCTTCTTGTGCGTGTCGGAGGGCCTGCCGATGGTGCTCCCGATATGTTCCTGATTCTAGCGCATGCCTAAAGTCCGATGCCGCAAATCCGAGTTCTTCTGCCAGCTGGGTGAGTACTGGGAGTTCTCCGATGTTGCGTTCTTCCTGGAAGAATGCGGTAAACATCCGGTGGGTATACGCTGATCCCTGACCCTGCGTTCGTGCGTATTGGTACCCCTCAAATGCCAGACCGGTATGGGGTTGAGGGGAAATGTTCGGAAGTTTAATGAAAAGACCCAACCGTTCGGCCATGGGATAGACGGAATCCCGCCACACCCGCTCAAGGTATTCTCCTTCCGGCCGTAAGGTGGGTTGAGGGGCCGGACGCAATTCATATGGCATCCATTTGATGGTCAGCGCCTCGTTGTCGGCTACGTGGGTGATGAGATGTTCTGCAAAAAAACAATACGGGCAGACATAGTCGGAATAGACCCGGGTGACCGATTGCATTGAGTGGTTATCTCCTTCCCGAAAAGACACAATTTCCGATGAGTGCTGGGCGTGCCATGTTCTCTCTCTTGCGTTCTCTCCGAAAGTCGAGATCGTCAAGAGGCATCTCCATGTAGGCGTTTGCTTTAGGCATGAGGGTCCAGATGACTTTTTTGTCCTGGCGGATGATCACGGTCATGGCCTCGCCACTGGTTTGATCTCCCGTCTTTCCTTACCCGGGGCATGAAAGACGACTCCTTCTATGATCCCATCCTCCGTTTCCATTCGGGTGCCGGCGGGTTACTCGACTTGCGGGCCTTCCCACGCTAGGAGGGGATTCGTCAATCCAATGCTTGCTACAAGGCACACGAGGAATACACGCATCACGAGATTCTCCTTGCTGTTAGAGGATGAGTGCGAGGGCACTCTCGTCGGATATGTGGGAAAGTTGACCCTATTGATGATAGTGGATAGTTGAAGGGGGGAGAAGTTTTTTTGACTCATATTTCTAGGACAAGACGCCTTCGGGAGGGAGACGCTACTCTTACCTGAAATGCCTGTCAACTGGACGCTTGGCCTGTGATTCGTAGAACGATTAGCCGGAACCGGCATCGACTTTCCGGGTGTTTTGGAAGAGCAATAGGGATTGAAAGGTGCCGGCCCCTGAGCTTGGAAAGGCTTGCCTGAAGAACTCATCAATTTTTTTCCGGGTTTGAGTCTACTAACAGGTGTGTCAAAAAGGGTAAAATGAATTTACGGAGGGATTTTTAAAAAAGGGTGCCGTATGCCAAAAATTTGTATTCTGGGAGGGGGCAAAATCGGGTCGTTGATTGCCACGTTATTGGTGGAGTGTGGAGACTTTGAGGTGGTGCTGGGAGATGTTGATCCGGAAGTAGTGGCCAGGCTGAAGCAGGATGTTGACCATGACCATTTCCAGGTGGCATCTGTCGATGTCCAGGATGCCAAGGCGCTGGGTCGGTTTATCGACTCTGTCGGACCGGAAGGAATTATTTCCTGTCTCCCGTATTTTTGCAACCAGGCGGTCGGAGAACAAGCTCGCGCGTGTGGGGGGCATTATTTTGATTTAACCGAGGATGTGGAAGTCACGAGGAAGATTCGTGAGATGAGTGAGGGAGCGTCTTCGGCCTTTGTGCCGCAATGCGGGTTGGCGCCGGGATTTATCAGCATTGTCGCGCATGAACTCATGACCCGGTTTGATACCGTGGATATGGTGAAAATGCGGGTGGGGGCGTTGCCGGTGAATCCCAGCAATGTGTTGAAATATTCGCTGACGTGGTCGACGGACGGCTTGATTAATGAATACGGCAACACGTGCTATGGCATTGAGAATAGCCAGGAAGTG
>DOFS01000207.1:12926-13699 GCA_003523945.1 Nitrospiraceae bacterium
TTGGCGGATACCTATGCGGGCAAGGTCCGGACCATGAACTATAAGACACTGCGCTATCCCGGCCATTGCGAAAAAATTCATCTGTTGATGAATGACCTGAAACTCAATGATGATCGCGAGACCCTGAAACGTATTTTGGAAAAGGCCGTGCCAAAGACCTTGCAGGATGTGGTCCTGATCTATACTTCGGTGACGGGTCTTCGAAAAGGAGAGTTGTATGAGGAGAATTTTGTGCAGAAAATTTATCCACATACGATTGCCGGAAAATTGTGGTCTGCGATTCAAGTGACCACGGCGGCCGGGATGTGCAGTGTGGTGGACCTTGTCTTTGAGCATCCAGGGAAGTATCAGGGGTTTGTGACGCAAGAGACGTTTGATCTGCCCTCAATCCTGGTTAACCGGTTCGGCCGGTTTTTTCAACCGGATGATTCATGTTCGTAAGGAGCTTAAAGTGTGTCAGGAGAAACGGAGTGCATGATGGATGTCTTCCATGAATTGGGGTTAAAAGCGGTGAATGCCGGCGCCTGTTCAGGCCAGGGGCGTTGGGCATCGACAACTACCGAGGGGTTGCTGGATTCGGTGAACCCTGCAACGGGACAAGTTCTGGCTCAAGTGAACCGATGTTCCGGGAAGGATTACGACCTCCTCGTTCAGGAATCGCAACGGGCTTATCGGGAGTGGCGGCAGGTCCCCGCTCCAAAGCGCGGGGAGGTGGTTCGGTTGATCGGGGAGGCACTGCGCGCGAAAAAAAATGCGTTGGGTTCTCTGGTGTC
>DOFS01000207.1:13890-17652 GCA_003523945.1 Nitrospiraceae bacterium
TAGGGCAATCCCGCATGCTGTATGGCTTGTCGATGCACTCCGAACGGCCACAACACCGGATGTATGAACAGTGGCATCCACTCGGAGTGGTGGGGGTGATCTCGGCTTTTAATTTTCCCGTCGCCGTATGGGCGTGGAATGCGTTTCTGGCCGCCATCGCCGGCGACACTGTGGTGTGGAAACCTTCTCCCAAGGCATCCCTCTGCGCCTTGGCGGTGCAGCATATCTGCAATCAGGCGATGAAAGAACAGGGCGTTCCCGGAATTTTTTCCGTGTTCATTACGGATCAGGTTGAACTGGCGCAGACGATGGTGGCCGATGAACGCTTGCCATTGATTTCGTTTACCGGTTCTGTGCCCGTGGGACGAACCGTTGCGAAAGTCGTGGGCCAACGATTAGGGCGTAGCCTGTTGGAGCTTAGCGGGAACAATGCGGTCATTGTCGATGAGACCGCCGACTTGGATCTGGCCATTCCTGCCATTGTCTTTGGGGCTGTGGGCACGGCCGGGCAGCGATGCACAACAACCCGCAGATTGTTTGTGCAGGAGACCCGTTATGAGGAGGTGGTGCAACGTCTGCTTCGGGCCTATCGGCAGGTCCGGGTGGGTAATCCCCTGGAGGAAGGCGTGTTAATGGGGCCGCTGATCGACGAACGGGCGTTGGAGGAATTTCGCATAGCCCTTGAGGAAGCGGTGCAGGATGGTGGCCAGATTCTCTGTGGTGGGGGGGTGATGAAGGGTCCAGGGTTTTTTGTGGAACCAACGATCGTGCGTGCTGAGAATCAGTGGAAGGTGGTGCAGCGGGAGACGTTTGCGCCGATTTTGTATGTGATGCCGTACGTCAGCCTGGATGAAGCCATTGCCCTTCAAAATCAAGTCCCGCAAGGATTGTCGTCTTCATTGTTCACCTTAGATGTCCGGCATGCCGAGCAGTTTTTATCCGGGCAAGGAAGCGACTGTGGGATTGCGAATGTGAATATCGGCACGTCAGGGGCGGAGATTGGTGGAGCCTTTGGCGGAGAGAAAGAAACAGGCGGGGGGCGCGAGGCCGGTTCCGATGCGTGGAAGGCCTATATGCGCCGGCAAACCAATACGATAAATTATGGGACGACCCTGCCGTTGGCGCAAGGCATCACATTTTCTATGGATTAACCGGGAGGGAACGTCATGAAGCAGGGTATCGAACTCGAACGGGTTATTATGCGCTATATTGACGACTATGTCGCCAGAAATCAGGCGGCGGATATGGTGAGTAAGGCCTTACGAGAGATTGGCATCGGGTTGTTTCCGGTCGTCGACCATATCACGATACGCACAGGGTCGATTGATCCACGCGCTGAGGAGTTTTTGTTGTTGGGTTATGCCTATGCCGAAACGCTGGAGTATGACGATTGGTGGGCCAAAGTCTATCGGGCACCAGGGTGTCCGGCCTTATTTGTGGATCAGGCGTATGACGATGAACGGGGAAAGACGAGTATTATACCCGCCTGGGTGAAGCAATTCGGGGATCGAACCTTACACCATATTGCAGTGCGTGTGGCGGATATTGAAACCAGCATTCAACGGTTGACTGCGAAAGGGGTGAAATTTGCGGGCCAGATTGTGGGTGAACGGGGAGGAGATTTACGGCAGATTTTTACGGTTCCCGAGCAAGTCAATGGTCACGCGTTCTCCGTCCTCGAGCTTGCCGAGAGGCATCGGGGCTTTCAGGGTTTTTCCCCACCACATGCTAATAGTCTGATGCAATCAACAGTGGCCCGGTAGGTGATAGAGGAAGAGATCGAAGAGATTCAAATGATCGAACTGCTTACACGTCGGCCGCCTGGAGGACGAGTTTGGTATTTTTCGCTATGGCGCCAGGATCTTTTGCAACGATCGCTGCAGCAAGGCCGACTGTGGCGGCGGCGACTTTGATGACTTCACCCACCTTTTCCAGCTTTTTGATCGCTCGTTTGGCTTTGCTGATCGAACTTTTAATGCTCTGGGTCGTGGTCTCTGATTCTTCCAGGGCCAATCCCACCGCCTTGGTGGTCATGTCTGAAGAGGAGTTTAAGAGCGACCATTCCTCGTCCTCTAAATCACGCCGCTGCATCGGGGTGAGATTATTCCAGTTGGCAAACCGGTAATTCCCCAAATTGATGCCCAGCTCACGAAACTGTTTCGATAATTCAAAGGCGTCTTCAGCGCTTAGGGGCATCACGGTCCTCTCTTACAGTTTTTTAATAGTTTCCAGCAATGATCGAAGGTCTTTGACCGAATCCCCAACCTGTTGAAGGACCTCTTTTTTGGTCAAATTCTGACGTTGATCGAAAAGCCGTTGGTGTCCGCTGGAAATATTGTCCAGGATCTTCCCGTAAGTTTGGACGGCTTCTGACCGTTCATGTACCTGGGACAACCTGAAGTCTTTCCATTCGGCTAACGCGGCCTTGCCTGCGGGGTCTTGTGATTCCATGGTCAGGGTCATGTAATAATTTTGGATCGCGGTTTCTTCGGTTTGGAGATCTCCCCCAAATCCGTCTGACACGATTCGGTGTAAGGTTCCGAGAATCTGTTGAATTGGAGGATTGGATTGTTCGATGAGCTCCCGGAGTTGATGTTGCCGCCATCGTTTCACCACCACAGTGGTCACCATCCCGGCTATTTTTTTGAAGGCTTTTGCTTCTTGGGGATTGGTGGCGGCGTGAGCCTCTAAGGCTGCAGAGAGGTTCGCCAGTTCTTCGGTGTTATCGACGACTTCATCAGCCGCCAGACGTCCCAGGGCTTCCATGTAAGTTTCAATAATAGATTGGCGGAGGAGTAAGGCCGATTTTTGTGTGGCACGGTCCTTGGCCATGGCGTCAAGATTGGCATGTCGACTTGATGGTTGATACCGTTTTTGCCGATTCGGAAACTCCAGGTAATCATCCACCAGCGTCGTGTATTGAGCCGACTCTACCGAAAGATTTGCGAAATCTTGAATCGGTTTGAGCTTCGTCGAACAGCCTTGCGTGAAGGCGACCAGAACCATGGCACTGAGAACGATTTTGAGAGAGCCTAAGAAAGAGAGTGCAGCGTGACGTGTTATCATTCGGCCTGTAGTCAATTCGATCCGGAGAAGAAGCTCCATGATGGTGTCGGGGATGTCAGCGTTGAGGTGCAACCTTAGGGGATTGTCAAAAAAGTGTCAAGAGAAATTCACGTGTCTCATCAGAATGAAAATCAGATTGAAAAAATGATGGCCGCATGAAAGTGGAATGACGATCTTTTTAGGTATCGACTCTGACGGCTTGGAACGATGGGACCGTACAGGTCCGGTAAACAGTGGCAACGGACGTGTTGATGATATTCGGGGAGCCGGTGATCTGTGGTTGCCAGACGGGAGAGCTTATAGAGGAAAGTGTCTCGTGCCGCACAGATTGGACTTCATCTCTAAGCACATCATTAGAGGTGTGGTGAGATGTTGATGAGGTCTTTATAGAATGGAAGAATCCTGACATATTCGTGTTGATATTAATTTGGCGGCTAAGTCATGGCCTTTTTCATTCCAATGCCCTGCGCCAAGTTTCGTATTCGGGAACCCATGAAGATGCACGTGATATTGCTCCGCATATTGTTGAAAATCATATAACAGATTAAGCACGGGAAAGCCCTCGATTTGGCCAAGTTTTCGGAGTCGTTGTTCCGGGTAATCCAGTTTTTGGGCATCCAGGCGCTCCTGCAGTAATAGCCTACCTTCCTGGTCGATTTGATCAGGGCTTGTGGTGGTGACCAGAAAAAACTTTGC
>DOFS01000207.1:17827-31328 GCA_003523945.1 Nitrospiraceae bacterium
CCACGCCTCACGATGAATCGGTGTCTGAGGTGGGGCATAGACAAAATCTGCGAGTCCTGTCTGGCTAGAGCCAGGTTCCTGACTCTCCCCGATTTGTCGTGCCGCCAGCACCCGGTTGGCTTGGTTGAGCAATTCCAAGGTTCGAAAGTTATGCACGCCCCAAAGGAGGAGTTGATATTTGAGAAGCGGTGGAGACCATTCTTGATAGTTGTATGCCAGTTTCAACTCTCCTTGATCAAAATGAAAGTACGGACGAGGAATATACTCAGGTTCACGCAACTCCGCCCGGGGGAAATTGTCGATGAGATCGTTCCCGCTAAAAAACATGGTCAGCACGAGGTCGGGGTCATAGGCCCAACCACGGGACCGAAGCGTGATTAATTCTTCAGCATTCCCATACCCTGGCACACCAAAATTAATCACCTCTATTTTGTGAGGGAGCAACCGTGCGCATGATTGAAGCTGTTGTTCCACTTTTCTCCCGAAGGTATCCTCCAACATGACTTGCCTGGCCTCCGTGTAGGAATCGCCCAGAAGCAAAATCCTATACGTCCCCTCCGGCTTCTGAATTGAATGTTCGACATCTCGAAACCCGGCTGAATTGATTTTAACGTAGGCATTTCCCTCATAACGAAACCACCCTTCCATCCCCGGTTCAAGAACTCGCCCTCTCACGGGGTCAAACCCGTGAAAGACAGGATAGGAGATGTTCAGTAGACGAAGACCGGCTTCCGCAATCAGGAGACCTCCAAATATACTTATCAGAATGACCAAGCCAATTTTAGCGAGGTAATTGAATTTTTTTTTGATCACGGTAAACCAGCCTCCTCTATCACGTCATCGAAATTTCTCACCATTTCCCTGATAGCATGAAATCACACATCGAACGTATTTATCAGCCCAACGGTTGATGGCCACCGGCATATTCCAAAATGATCCGAACTTCCAGAAAAGCCTCACAACGGTTTTCGCTTCGAGAATGGGAGCAGAGACCTTCTTCATGGAACGTCCGAGGGTCGGTTTTGACCAAAAAGACGACTCCCACCCGGGTGCCTGGCAATGCCAGGAAATCTTTTAGATCGTTTTATATTGAATCGGTCCGCAGCATGGGGTTTTCCCGGGTGCCATGGACATCCTGCGCTACGATAAGTTCGTCCTCTCTAAGTTCTGATCGGTTTTTTACACGTTCGGCTTTAAGAAAATAATGTTGAGCGATTCTTCTCTTTCACCAGTAGTAGGAAGGAAATTTCTGGAAAATTTTCTAATTTGAAAAAAAAGAGAATGCGGTGACATAAGAGCGGGTTTCAGCAGGTGGTTTGGTACCGGTGCTTACATTGCCGGAGACGATGTCGATAGTCCAAGACTTTGGCTCTGGACGATCGGAAAAGGAAGACGGGAACTTCCCTGTGCCGCAAGTGCGGGCAGTGATCTTTCCCTGAATGAGGGTAGGGTCTCGAAGAGGCTCTTAATGGGGCAGGAGGTCTGTTATGAAGGAGGGACGGGTGGAAAGTCAGCCAGGAATTCAAACACGAAGCGGTTTGACAGGTGTTCAAAACGGTCTTGATGTCGGGGTGGTTCGGGGCGAGCGCTGCGGCGGTGAGCCGGCACTCAGAGCATGGGGTGGAATAGCCTTCAAACGGATATCGGACCTGACGGCCGGACATGGATTGTGAATGGGATAAGGGGTATTGGGAATGATCCTGCCCTAGCGGAGTGGGTCTTTGAGTAATGAAAGTAAAAACGTGTGGCCCGAGGCCGCGATGCGACCTGGGGGCCCAACATTAAGGAGACTGTCCGAGACAGGTCAGAATCCGCTGCATGTGAAGATCCGTGCGACGGATGTATCGAGGATAGTGTCTTACCCCGGAGAAGAGGTTAGTGTGGGATTATTTTTTTCGTGAATGGCATTGGCCCGCGTTTCCTGGGTGACGGCGTCCTCGGTACGGCCTATTTTTCGCAACAGGGTGGCATAATTTCTGAGGGCTCGTTCCACACGGAAATGGTCTTTCCCCATGGTCTGTTCCGTGAGAGTGATGGTCCGTTGAAACAAGGGGTCGGCTTTTTCATATTGTCCTGTAGTGACATACAGTAGGGCTAAATTATTGAGGGGGCCGGTCAGACTTGAGTGTTCCGGCCCTTCCGCTTTTTCAATAATGGCAATGGCGCGCTGTATTAAGGGAATAGCTTTTTCGGGCTGGTCTTGTAGCCGGTAGATCTCACCCAATTGATTGAGAGTGAGGGCAACCCGTGGGTGCTCTTCGCCAAACCCCTCCTCGGTAATGGTGAGCATACGTTCCAAGACCGGCGTCGCTTGTGAGAATTGCCTGGCCGTACTATAGAGAAGCGCGAGGTTATTTAAGCTGCCGAGGAGATGGGGGTTGGTGGGGCCAATCTGCTTTTCTTTGATCGCGAGGGCCCTGAGTAATAAGGCTTCTGCCTGGTCGTATTGTTCCTGGGCTCGATGCAGGAGTGCGAGATTATTGAGCGGTTCCACGAGTTCGGGCGCATCCGGTCCGGTGGCCTTTTCCCTGCTCTCCAGAACGCGCTTAAGATAGGGGTCGGCCTGGGCATAGCGGGATTGCCGGACAAACAGCGCGGCCAGATTCTCCAGGTCTCGGATCACCTCCGGGTTATCAGGACCCAGTGCCTGTTCCCGAACGGTCAAGGCCCGTTCAAACGAGGTTTGGGCCTGGTCGAATTTCTGTTGGGTGACGTACAGCGCACCCAGATTACTCAGGCTGGCGGCCAACTCGGCCGTCTGAGGGTTGGGTCCCTGTTCATAAATGGCCACGGCCTTCTGAAGCAGGGCCTCAGCCTGTTCGGGCTCACCTTTAGCATTCTGCAGAATCGCTAGATTTGTGATGGACTGCGTGAGGCGAGGGTCTTGGCCTTCAAACTGTTCTGCCAGTTCCAGGGCAGCCTTCAATTCCTGTTCGGCTTCCGGGAACTTTCCCTGTTCCATGAGGGTCGTCCCCTGCTCGGTGTGGAGCTGCCAGGGCGTTTTGTCTTCGCTGCACCCGATCAGGGGGATGGCGAGCAGTGTGAGGGCCAGACAGCGCAGAATATGTGAGGGCCAAGAGAGAAGCATCATGAGATAGGGTGTGTCCTTTGGTTCTGAGTGAGCAAGAAAAAATGGTCAGAGGGTGATTGTACTGAAGGGGTTGGGGTCTTGCCAAACCGCATGTCCTCTGATGACGTAGAGAAGGGTGGATCCTCGAGCTAGGGGCCTGCCAAGAATGGAAATATCGTTGCCGTCAGATCCGTTCTGGGTGAACGAGGGCCATGGAAAAAATACGGGAGCGTTCAACAAGGTCTGATCAGTACGGCCGCCGCTCCTTGGACGGGCCGAGCGCACGAAGGAGTATGTGAGCATGACATACCGGCGATCTGCCTGCGCAAAGTCGCTCCGGCGAAGGGGGAACCCCACGGGCAGGCTGTTTTCTCATTCCCACAGAGAGAGTTGGGTGGGTCCCGGCCGTCGAAAGGTCGAGGGAATGGGGGTGTCAGGACTGTCCTGAAATCCATGTTTCCGGGAGGCGGTTTCGAACAGTTGGGCAATGACATCCCACGTGGTGCCTCCCCCTACATGGCGTTTGAAAAAGATTCGTTCTCCGACCTGCCCTTCACGAACTTCCTTAAGACGGGCGAGAATTTTCTGGATCCGATCGGGAAAATGGTGCGTCATTCGTTCAACAAACACCGGTTCCACGTTGTCATTGAGACGCAGCAGGATATAGGCAGCCTGTTGGGCTCCGGCATCGCGGGCTCGCGATAAAATCTGCGGAATATCGTGCTCATTTAAACCTGGAATCACCGGGGCAATGGAGACCGCGGTCGAAATGCCGGCTTTGGACAGCTGTTCTAACGTCTCAAACCGTTTCGTTATCGAGGGGGCTTGGGGTTCCACTTTTCGCGCGATGTCATCTGAGGCAAACGGAATACTCAGAAAGACGCGCACCCATGCCGTCTTATGCAGTTCTTGTAACACATCAATGTCTCTCACGATGAGGGCTGATTTGGAGATGATTCCAACCGGATTATGGAATTCTGCACAGACTTGCAGACAGGATCGGGTCAGTTTGTAGGAGGCCTCCAGGGGTTGGTAAGGATCGGTGTTACCGGAAAAAACAATTAGTTCCCCTTGCCAGGATCGTTTGAGCAATGATTCCTGAAGTTTAGCAGGGGCATTGACCTTGACGACCAGTTTGGATTCGAAATCCGTTCCAGATCCAAACCCCCAGTATTCGTGGGTGGGGCGTGCATAACAATAGGCGCAGGCGTGAAAGCATCCACGATAGGGATTTACGCTCCATCGAAAGGGAAGGTCGGGGCTGGTATTGTGGCTGAGGATGGTCTTCACCGTTTCTTCATAGATGTCCGGTTCCACGGGTGCAGGCGGCTCCAGTCGCTCGCGGACTTCCTGGACAAAGGGATTCTGGGGATTGGAGATCGGTTTCATGTCAGTATAAAGATAACGCTGAGGCCTCTTGTTCTCACTATGTAAAAAGGGTAACCTTTCACCTCTGCTGTGTACAAACTGGACATTCTGGTCTATAGGTAAGGCACATCAGGATTGTAAATGAACATTTCTTCTATTTAACATAAGACTTGTTGCCCCCGTAGCTCAGTCGGATAGAGCAGCGGTTTCCTAAACCGCGGGCCGCACGTTCAATTCGTGTCGGGGGCACCATATCCTTCAACCACTTACGCACGATTAGCCCCTTCTAGCCTTTCACCATTTCCGGTTTCTGTCACGGTTCCATTTGAAACGGGGGCTTCTAAGGCCTCTCCGTCTTCTGCCGGTTCCACCTTCCCGAATCGTGAAACTTCCTCAATCGCCCCTTTCAAGTACGAAGGTGAAAGGTGAGCATATCGCTTCACCAAGCTTGTGGTGGAGTGCCGCAACAAGGCCGCTATTGTAGTCAAGGGTACGCCTTGCATGGCCAATCGACTGGCGAATGTATGCCGCAGGTCGTGCCAGGTCGCCCACCCAATGTCAGCCGCAATAACCGAGGCTCGATACAACCACATCAAATGCCGTGGGTCGAGAGGGGAGGCGGGGTTCTTACTCGGGAAGACCCATCGCCCCAAGCGGTCTTGGTTCATTTGTTGAATCTGCAAGGATCGCAGGATCGCCTTGGCTTCCTTATTCAACGGCAGATACTGACAATCACCGGCCTTCGTCACGGGCAACGTCAACAAGCCCCGTTCCAAGTCCACATGGGACCATTCCAGCCGGAACTGTTCCAATTGCCGCAAGCCGGTCAGGATCGCGAACCTGGCATACGGGCCATAGATCGGCCCCATTTGTTCCAGCAATTTCGCCTCTTCCTCTACACTCAAGAATCGGATACGGCCTTTGGATTCCCGCAACATTTTCACCTTGGCCGTGGGGTTGGTCGTCAACTTCCCGTCACGAATGGCCACGTTCAGGACATGCCGCAACCAAGCTTGATAGCGGTTAATCCGTGCCGAAGATTTTTTCTCCTTCAGCAACTGTTGTCTGGCCTCTTCAATCCGTTGCGGGGTAATGGCATTCAACCGCTGATCCTTAAACCAGGCTTTCCACCATCGCCCGAAGTACACTTCATCCCGATAGGCTTTCTTACTGGTCGCCGTTTCCAAGTACCGATCAACCACCGCTTCAACCATCTCATAGCCGCCGTGTTGATATCGTTCAGGAAAGAACCGCCCGTCCTTTTGCTCAGCCTTGGCTTTCTCATAAAACTCTCGGGCTTTGGTCTTCGTTGGGAAGGTTCCGAACCGCCGCTCTTTTCCCTCGTGGTACAAGCGTACGCCCCAGACCAACTTTCCTTGAGAATCCTTTTGTTGAAGCAACCCGCGATCCTGTCGTCCTTTCCGTGCCATTTGTTAGCCCTCCCCTTTAAGTTCATTCAATTGCATCCACCGCTTACCGGCTGTGGCGGATTCTTCGCTTGCCCTTTTGGGATTGGCTGGCTTGATACTCCCGCCAGTCCTGCCGGTCCTTTTCTAGCAGTCCGCGAATATAGCCCGCCGCCGTGTAGCCCTCCTCCTTCAATTCGCCCAGGTAAGTCTTTAGTTCCGGAGTCAAGGAAATCAAGATACGGTCGGTATTCATAACGCGCCCTCCTTTGTGTGAAAGATAGTGGTGAAGAATGTAATGATATATAAATATCAAAATATATAAATATCTGTCAAGCTAAATTGACTGATATACTTGCCCTTGGTAGGCTCATCACCTATGAGTGATGAAATTCAGGGAACAGATCGAAAGGCTTATGGATTGCGCCTGGACCAGGCCCTAATGAAGGACTTGAAGTATTTAGGAGTAGACCAGGATCGCAACATGAATGATTTGGTGGAAGAGGCTATTGTGGATTTGCTGAAAAAGTATAAGAAGGGGAAGAGATAGCCCAAAGCATTTTATAAGGATCTTTTGCTTGTCGAACCTTTATGTTTTTCTTGATGAAGCTGGCAATTTTGACTTTTCTCCCAGTGGGACAAAATTCTTCTGTCTGAGCTCGGTAACTTGTGTAAGGCCATTTGTCTGGGACTCACTACTCCATGAGGTCAAATGTGATCTCCTTGAATCTGATTTGAACATTTATCGTTTCCATGCCTCAGAAGATAAGCAGAAGGTCAGAGATAAAGTATTTGAAGTTATTTGCAATCACATTTCCAATCTTCGAATTGATTCAGTGATTGTAGAAAAAAACAAAACTCAGGAGCACCTAAGAAAAATCGAAAAATTTTTCCCTAAAATGATGGGATACCTTGTGAAACATATTTGGTCGCAAGTTAAAGATTCAGGTTTCGAAAAGATTGTGTTTATTACAGACTCAATCCCAGTAAAGAAAAGGCGGGATATTGTGGAAAAAACAATCAAACAAACTTTAGCAGAGGTACTACCTGGAGGGGTTCGACATTCTATATATCACCACCCTTCCCAATCCTGTTTCAGTCTTCAAATAGCAGATTACTGTAATTGGGCTATTTTTAAGAAATGGGAGAGAGAAGACAGGAGAAGCTATGAACTAATTAAAAAGGGGATAAAAAGCGAATTTGATATTTTCAGAAGGGGAAGTAAGCTTTATTGATGGTCTGAAATATGACCGCCCCGGCTACCTTTGCAGGAGAGCCCCCTGGGCTCTTATCACCAGGGCGGTACCTTTTTCTTGGGTGCTTTGAGGAGATAGTAGGAATTATCGTCATGAACTCATTAGGAATCAATTGGGAAAAGTACATATGCTCTAGAGTATCATCAATTTGGGATGGAGCAATGGTTTTCTTGTCACCTAGGTAAACTGGCAGACCTGCCCAGTTGATTCCGCTGTCTGGAGCATGACCTCACCCTTCCTTTTAGTCCGTAGGATCGCCAAACTCCTCTAAGGCCCATGGCCGCTGCCGGGATGTTGTAGTTGTCCTGCCATTTTTACCTAGAAAACACTTTCATTTCGCGGACACACATGCAAAGGTTTGCCACCGTTTTCCATTCCAAGCCCGGAAAAACGGGAAGAAGGCTAGGCAGTCGCGCCCCCATCGCCTCTTTTCCCATACCTTACTCAAATTTCATTTTGGCAAACATGGAAAGCACGTCCGCATGTTCCTTTTTCAATCGCGCCTTAATCTTTCTATGGTCGGTCTCTTTGGCTAACCAGGTCGGCAATCGTTCATCCATGGCCTCTAGATGCCCCTTGATTTCCATTCCCCAGCTTGTAACAAGCTTAATCCCATCGGCTAATGGGAAATATTTGCCCGATTCTACCTCTAATTGAATCTCTTGCCTTTGCCGCCGGACCTGCACCAGTTTGACTTGCTCTTCCTCCAGGCTGCCCGTTCTTTCGCGTTCCCGTTGCAGCACTAAGGCCACACATTGCGCCGCGTCATATCGGGATTCCCGCCCAACTTTTTCACAAGGTAGGTCCCAGGTCGCCAGGGTTGACACCGACACTCCCAGGAGCTTGGATAACTCTTTTTGATTGACGGATAACGGGTGATTGCCACTATGTTTTTTCATGGTAAAGACTCCAGGATAATCGTTTTTTCAAAAAAGATTTTTAAACCTAGCGAATTTCTGCGCGGCTCGGCAGCCCCGCATCCGGAACCCCCAAAAAGGACCCGTGCTTTTCACACAAACCCCTGTGGTCAACGATCTCCCTTGTGTGTGATCCCCTTCAACGGAAGTCCCGCCGCCAGGATTGACGACGGGTTCCGCTTTGCAACAAGGGGCTAGCCGATGGGTCAACCGGGTGAGACTCCCTGCCAGGCATCGGCCAACAACACGCGCTCCCAGCATCCCGCGCTTTCCATTAATTGGCTAGCTGGAATTGCTTTGCCGGTCCCTTAGATTCGCTCACACCTTGGCTTTGGCATCGCCTAGCCTGCCCATTGGTCAATGCCTTCCCGTAGCTAATGAACGCCTCGTAGCAAGTGAACTCCGCCCGAATCGCTGGAAACTTGTCCCACAACGATTTCAATAAAACCTCGCTACCATCTGCCGCCTTGATCATTTCGTCTTCGCATTCGATGCCATCTGGAAATTGTTTCATTGGATTTCCCCTTTTCGATACTCGGTTGATAATCGCCCGTGATGGTTTAGACTCCAAACTCTGCTGATAGCTCGGCCTTAATGGCGGCAATACTTTCAGGCTTGTTAAAGGCAGGCAGTGCGAATTGAAACGCGGCAATTGCAGAGGGAATGCCTATGCTTTCAAATGGGTTGTCATTGCCTAGCGTCTGACAGACATACAACTTGTTTAGAGTTGCTTCAATCTCGTTCTTGTGTCGTTCAACGAGGCTTTTCCCGATTCCCCGC
Source organism: Nitrospiraceae bacterium (assembly GCA_003523945.1). Taxonomy (GTDB): domain Bacteria; phylum Nitrospirota; class Nitrospiria; order Nitrospirales; family UBA8639; genus Nitrospira_E. The sequence continues at coordinate 26,625 of DOFS01000207.1, forward strand.
CACACGCGCTTTTCCTCCGCCTTCAAATCCGCTTGCGCCTTTTGCAAATCTTTCTCGGCAGCGCCTAGCGCGAATTGTGTCGCCCCAAGAATTTCAATCGCATCCGTTAACGAGTCTTGTGTTTTGCTCAGCTCCTTCCGAACCTTCGCTAGGTCGGCATCTGAGGCCGTTCCTCGGGCAATGCCATTGATGATTTCAGTCCGTCGTGATTCCAAATTCCGCACCTGAGTCTCTAAGGTCACCTTTTGCCCCTCCAAGGCCTGGACTCGGCTTTCCAGGTTTTTTTGGGAAAGGCCAAAAGCCTCAACTTTGTCTCGATGCTCTGCAAGTGGTGTGATGGTTAAACTTTTCATTTTGTTCCTTTCGTTTAATGTGAATAAAACCCGCTGAATGTTTACTGTAAACATCTGGTAGTAATGGCCTGCCCATGCTTGGATAGAATTCGTTTCTGTGGTCGCCACTCGATACACGCCAGGCAATACCGGGAACCGATCCGCCAGCCCTCCCGCGTTCCACAGGCTGGACATTTACTCGCTTTCCACCGCAACGCTTGAACAACTTCCGGGTCGTTGGTTGGTGTGTCCAACGTGAAAGACACAATCTTTTTCATGAGGTTGGTTCCTCCATCTGAACATAGCCCCACCAAATCCACCGCCAGGGTGTGCCGGTTTCATCAAATGGTTCGATCAAGATCATTTGCGAGAAGGCGTCAATCTGAAGGACTTGCCCGGAATGGTCAGACCAGGTGATACGCTGGCCATCCTTTTTGGTGTCCGGGACTCGATAGGCCACTCGATCGCCGACCTGGAATGGCTCACCTTGAGCCACTTGGACCCGACCGGGTGCCAACCGCAATAACTTTTGACCCAGATCGTTTGATAACTCGATGGTCTGACCAGGGACTAGATCCACCGATCCTTCAGGCATCTTGACTCGAATAGGTGCAACCGCCTGGATCAACATAAGTCCACCTCACAATCAATCGACCCTGAGGTATCCGGCCAATCCGTAGGAGCAACATCGTATTTCACTCCTGTCTTAGGTGCTTTGCTAAGATGATCAACACCCTTGCTAAGATGATCAATGTCAGAGGATTGATCACCTTTGAGTAAGTCATTGGAAATATTGCTTTTATTCCGCGTACTTGCCTTAAGATGATCAACGTTCTGGGATTGATCACCTTTGGAGGGTTTTTGATCACCTTTGACCAACTTAGTCGGTGTGTCAGCTTGAGGGGTGGGGTTAACCCATGACCATACTTGATCCTTGCCTGTCCCCCGTTTGAGTGATTTGACGCCTAACTGTTTTTTCGCCCTACGAATGGTGATTTCACTAAACCCCAACTTCCGACCCTCAGCAAAGACTTCTTTCACGCTTAAAGTTAAATCTCCTAGATAACTTTCTAACCATTTTGAAGCCTCATCGAGGATAGATGTCTGTTCAGGATCTTTGGCATTGTGGAGGACACTTTCCGCCGTTACCCCTTCCGCCGTTCCGCCCCACTCAACCAGTCCAGTATCTATCATGGTGCCGTCCTCAGCCTTCACAAGCTTTTGAATGATGGCATAGCGCACCGCCTCAGCCTTTTGGCCCACATTGCATTTAAGATGGATCAAGACACATCCGCCCTCAATTTCCGGATCTTCTCCAGCAAGCAGGACCGACCGAGGCACCGCAAAGATCCCCACAGATCCGCCTATGCGATACTTTGAGGAAGCCGATTCGTTTTTATTGAGATGGCAGATAATCAAGATGGTTGCGTCACAGTCCGCCCCTAAAGTAGAGAGGGGAGCCAACGCCCTCCGAATATCCTGATCTTTATTGGAGTTCAACCCATCGCCCAAGTGACTCATCAACGGATCAATAATCAGGAGCTTGGCACCAACCCGTTTCACTTCCTTTGTGAGTAATTCCAGATCATCGGGCAGCATCAATCCGCCGCCATCGTCTTTCCCGATCCGCATCTTGATGAAATGAACCTTCGCTAAATCCGCGCCCGCCGCTTTCAGGCGTGGGACCATGGTATGACTTGGGGAATCTTCCGCCGAGGCAATCGCCACGTCAAAAGGTTTGTCCTTGTAAATGCCCTCCAACGTGCCGGTCGTACCCTTTGCGGCGATGTCTAGGGCAAGCATGGTTTTCCCTACCTCAGGGTCACCAATGAACGCCGTTATTTCACGACGAGGAACCCGACCCGCCCAGAGCCAGTCGGTACGTTCCATGATGATGGAATCGGCCCGGATTAATTCCAATCGTCGTGTAGGGGTTTCATTCGCTTTCGGCTTACCTGTGGCCTCTGTTGACTTCTCCCTTTGTGGGATTCCATGCTTTTGTTGTGGTCCACAATAGTATGAACCGCCTGAGGCCAACGCCTTGGCAATGGTCATTTCCCCATAGGTTTTTTCACCATGTTGCTTGTCCCATTTCTCGCGGTATAAACCGGATTGCCGAAAGAGTCGATCAATCTGCACAGGATCGCCCTCACAATAGAAGTTGAGATGGTTGGCTAGGGCTTGGTCTGCTTCGGACTGGCTCGGATAGGCTCCATGATCGCCTTGCCATAGGCGAGAGAACGCCACACCATTTCGGGCCCCCATCGCCTTCTGAAGGATGGATTGATCCTCATGAGAGGAAGATTCTCGCTTGGTCCCATTGCCGTTTCCATTGCCTGTGCTCGGGTTGGTGGTAGGCTCACCTTCCGTGAATATCTTTTTATAAACGGCATTAATTCGGCTTTGCCCAGGCTCAATGGTTTTGGGTGCCCCCACAATGTGGTTGCCCGTCATACAGAAAAACCGGCCCTTCTCGTACATCTCAAAGTGGCCGGTTCGGTTGCGTGGTCCAGGAATAGAGCCGCGGGTGATGATATGCACACCCGTTCCCGATGGGCTGACTTCCGTGTAGGAATTCAGCATATGGACAATTTCTTGCGCCCATGGTTCCAACATCCCTGTTTGTGGATCTCGGCATTTATCCAGATCAACGCCACAATAGGGATCATCTTTCGAGAAGACGAAGCCCACGCCGGAAAATTTATGTTGTTGGCAGGCAAGGCACGCCTGTTCAAACGTGCCCCATGTTGCTGGGTCGGTTGTATCGGCGCACGAATGCGGATGTTTTGGACTATAAGGAACTTTGGTCAACTTGCCGCCGCGTTCTTGTAAACGCCAGCAAACCCATTGTGGAAGTTCACGAAGGGAAATAGGAATATCCTCTAGTTGATTGAGGTTTTTGGTCTCGTATAGAATGGACATTACACGCCTTTCAGTTTTTTAAGCCCCTTGGTCTCACCGCCTTGGGGCTTTTTTGGGTTATTGCTGGACAGGTTCAACAAGGGCTTGCTCTGACCAGTTTTCCAAATCCTTGAGGGCGTATCTGATCGTCCGGCCATTGATTCGTCGGAAGGGTGGTCCACTTCGCAGCCATCGCCAACGATTCATGGTGCTCATGGACACGCCGAGAAATTCAGCGGCTTGTGCTGAAGACAAAAGGGGTCTGTCGTGGTTGCGTGATAATGCGGTAGGGTTTACACTTTGAAATACGGCCATTTAAAAAACCTCCTTCGCGGGTTGGTGTTTGTGTGGCTCAGGGCTTGGGGGGATGCGCCAACACCCCCTCAAGTCCGCCCTCTCTTAGAGGGAAATTGATTCACATGAATTTAATATAGGCAGCGTTCCAAAACTTGGCAAATGAAATCGTCGTCGTATAATATTTTTCTTTTCCCTTAATCCTGCCGCTCAAAACCTACTCACCTTCAAATCCGGCTTGGATTGTCTCCCGGTTCTCCCTAGGTTCACGGAAAACCTTCCTTCACGTTCACGCTCTCCTCTCTGTCTAGTGGGTTACGACACCGCCGCCGCTCGGCTTATGTGGTTCCCTTTATCTTGAAAAATTAACAGTCATGTTCACTGGTTTTCAGTCACGGTTTAAGTCACGGTTAAAAGCTTATAATCCGAAAAATGTCACGGTTGAGAGAAGTGACACCGCATCACATTACAGGACATTAGACGATACATCAGAAGACGAAAACCTTTTGCCTGAGCCTGTTTTATGTGTTACGGTGTACTCTCATGTCACGCCTTGAGTCATACCTTATTTTCAGGAAAACCGTTTTCCTAAACCGCGGGCCGCACGTTCAATTCGTGTCGGGGGCACCACATTCTTTTATCCCTTCCCCATTTTTCCCACGGTCCTTCACCTAAGGCCTTCATGCCGTGTCCTTCTTCAATTTCCTGGCACAGGCTCGTGCTCTTTCGAATCTGATCTCAACCCTAAAAAAACTTTTCCATCTTTAGGACATGTTGGGTGTCCTCTTAAAGGGGAGCAGTCCCCTGACCTCAGTTGTATACCTCCGGATCTTTGTGGTCTCTTTCACTTCTTTTTGATTTTCAGGTCTCAACCTCATTGCATGTCTGTGTGTGATCCATCGGCATAAAAAATTTTTGACTATTTTCATTTAATTTTCATGCCGTCCCCACCGATTGATAGTTTATTGAGAGGTCTCGGGATGTGAGACAACCCGGTTGACCAAGCGGAGAAGTGGGAAAACGGGCGTTGACTCTGAACGATCGGGGCAAGTTGCGTCTATGAATTGGGCCGAATGATACCGTCAAGGCCATCGCGTTGATGAGGCAGGGAAAACTTTTCTAACAAATGTATTTGGGTATCTTTCACGGGGAATGAGGTGAGCTATGAGGCAGAGTG
>DOFS01000047.1:0-4443 GCA_003523945.1 Nitrospiraceae bacterium
AAGTTCCTTCCCATACTGGAATATTCAAAAAGCTTGATATAATTGGCAAGCGTCGGATGCTCCGGCAACAGCGGCGGCGGAAAATTGCTGGCCTCTCCCGGAACCATAAAGGACACACTCAGCATCCACAACAAAGGGAACAGGGCAAACATGGAAAGAAACGACAGGCCGATATTCACGCCGGATCCTCTCCATAGTTGTCTCATAGGCTTACCAATCATACCGAATTTATAGCTCCCCGCTCTTCATGTGCATCCCTGAAAGTTTCGTCTCCCATATTCCGACGCCTGCCGGCTGGCCGAAGGGAGGAACGGGAACGCTCTCCTCTCACCACGTTTTCCTATGATGATTCCAATGAATTTCCAAAGTGATCTTCTCGGTAAGCCCTCCTCGCCTTCCGGTGACGCCTGCCGTCCGTTCCTTGGGTCGGACGCTCTCATCCTCTGGCGGGCCTTGTTTGAGCAGAGCGAGTTGGTCCGCCCTCCTAATGCTTGCGTCCGACCCATCTTAATGTGACCGGACGGGGCGTCGATGGTTTTGGGTCCTTTTGCCGAAACAAAAGGACCTCGGCTGCCGGGCCGAAACCCGGCAACACAGAACATCACGTTGACACGGGAGTAGCAGCCACCAGTGCGATGCGCTCTCATCCCAACAGGATTTTCCTATAGTGATTCCAATGAATTTTCAAAGCCATCTTTATCCGTATGCCCTCCTCGCCCCTGCAATGACGCCTTCCGGCTGGCCCAAGGGAGGGACGCTCTCATGGCGGACCTTGTTTGAGCCAGGCGAGTTGGGCCGCCATCCAGAAACTTGCGTCCCGCCCCTCTTTTGAAGCCAGACGGGGCGTCCATGGTTTTGGCTACTTTTGCCGAAACAAAAGTGGCTCGGCTGCCGGGCCGAAACCCGACAACAAACCTACACTCCACTCCCATACCGCCGCATCACCACAAGCTGCCCAATTGCCGCCACAATCATAAAAACAAAGAGAATAAATGCCACGGCGGATGCCGAGCCCAGGCTCCACCATTTAAAACCTTCTTCATACATCAGATAAATAATGCTGAGCGTACTCTGGACGGGTCCGCCCTGTGTCATCACATAGGGTTCGGCAAACAACTGGAAATACCCGGCCATGGTCAGCACCCCGACGAGAAACAGTGAGGGAATAAGGGAAGGCAAGGTGACATGGAAAAAACGCTGAAGGGCATTGGCCCCGTCAATCCGTGCAGCCTCATACAAATCGCCGGGTATCGCCTGGAGACCCGCCAGGAGAATAATCATATTGTAACCAAAGTTTTTCCAGACCGCGAAAAGAATGATGGACGGCATGGAAAAATGCGGATCACCCAGCCAGTCCACAACAGGAAGGCCCAACCAATCGAGGGAATAATTAATCAAGCCATAACGGGTATGCAGGAGATATCGCCAAATCACCGCCACCGCCACAATCGTCGTTACGACCGGCGCAAACAGTGCAGTCCTGAAAAATCCCTTGAACCGCACCATCTGCCCATTCAGCAACAGTGCCCCCGCCAGAGACACGAACACCGAGAGGGGCGCACCGACCAGCACAAAATACAGCGTATTACCCAGGGCCTGCCAGAACAACGGTCGTTGCAACAGCTCAATATAATTTCGAAAACCCACAAACCGGAGGTTGGACAGATCGGCCAGGGCATAGATATCAAAGTCCGTCAGACTGAGGGCCAAGGCGGCCAGCACCGGCAGAAAGAAAAAGACGGTAATGATCGCCAGCGCCGGCCCGGCAAACATCCAGCCGGCCACAGACGATTTCACGATGCGTCTCCTACTTCCCGCGCTCTGTAGAGAGAGGGTTCCACTATTTACCAAAGTATTGAATGGGGGACGATGCCAGGAAATCTAAAGGACTTATCGCGGGGATGAAAGATTTTCAAGTTTCGGTCGATTCTATCGCAAGGTCTATGGGCAATTGGCGCACCCGGATGCGTGTCTCTTCAAAAACCGCGACAGCTCCTTCTTGTAACACGGCAGCAACCTGGTTGACATTTGCCAGGAGGAACGTCAGTTGACGGTCAGGCCTTCGCTGGCCAAGTTGGCGCAACAGAATGACTGATGGTTTTTTTTCGTGACGCAGGGCAAGCAATGTCCCAAAGTCGGTGTCTGCGGAAACGATGATTCGATCTTCACTGGCAGCTCGTTCGAAGATGACGCGGTCCTCTGCTTCTTGAAGTCCGTATTCACGGACATGAACGGCATCGTAACCAGCCCTCTTCAATCCTTCGGCAAGGAGCGGAGATAGCGCGTTATCAACAAGAAACCTCACGTTTGAGCAGTGAGCGGCAATTCTCGCTCACGGACCGCCTCAGCCGCATATTTCAAGGCTTCGCGGACATCCTCCGAGCACAGATCAGGATAGGACTTCAAGATCTCTTCCGTGCTCATGCCGTCTGCTATCATCGCCACAATAGTAGCGACTGGAATCCGGAGGCCCCGAATGCATGGCACGCCATCCATCTGGTGGGGATTAACGGTGATTCGTGTAAATTTCATAAGCTATTTTTTCTTCCTGCCATTGTAAACCAACAATCGGTCCTGAACAATCATAAGCTCAGGGATGCATCTATAGTGATTCCAATTAATTCTCAAAGGCTTCTATGTCTGTGTGCCATCTTTCCGCTACCTGCCGGCTGGCCCAAGGGAGGGACCCTCTCATGGCGGACCTTGTTTGAGCCCGGCGAGTTGGGCCGCCCTCCGAATTGCGTCCATCCCCTCCTATAAGGCCAGACGGGGCGTCCATGGTTTTGGCTACTTTTGCCGAAACAAAAGTGGCTCGCCTGCCGGGGCGAAACCCGGCAACACAGAAACGTACGTTAACTAGAGATTCGGAGATATCAATGCCATGCAATCACCAGCCAGCGCTTTTTTGATGAGAAAAAACAAGAGGGATTTCCCACAGACGATTTCACGACTTTGCTCCCTCTTCCCGCGCCAGCATCCAGCGACGTTTTTCCAGAATACGATCGATCCGGCTATCCAGTTCACGCGCCACTTCTTCAGCCGTCCATTGCTCATGGACTGCACGCTCCGTCACCATACGCAATTCCTGCACGATGCGTTCCCACTCCGGGATTTTCGGTGCCGGTAACGCGCGCTCAAGCTGCTCCCTGAAAGCCACTAGGTACGGATCTGATTCAAGCCGGTCTCCGCGCCAACTAGACCGACGCGGCGGCAGATTGCCGCTGATCTCGTAAAACTGCTGCTGGATTTCTGGACGGGACAGGAATTCCACAAGCCGGAATGCCGCATCTTTATGAGCTGAATGTTTAAACACCACCAGACTGGAACCGCCTGCTGTCGAAGCACCCGGACCCGAAGGCCCTGGCAGAATAGATGTCATCCAATCATCCTGCAGATCGGGAGGCAACCGGCGGCGAAATTCCCCAATATTCCACGGCCCGGTCAGATAGAAGGTAAAGTGGCCGCGTGCGAATTCATCCCATACGTTGGCAATGTCGGTTTCACTGGAAGGCGGTGCCAGTCCCTTGCGGAAAAAGTCGAGATAAAAATCAAGGGCAGCCACCAGCTCAGGGCTGGAAAAATTGCCATACCGGTCACCGTCCCGCAGCAACGGCACCCCTTGCTGAAGAGCAAGGGACACCTGCATCTCATATTCATTCAGCGGGACATAAAAGGCAAAGTTGTCTTTTCCAACATGTTCCTTTACCGCCGTGGCGGCCTGCATCCATTCAGTCCAGTCACGTGGAGAGCGAACAATTCCGGAAGCCTTCAGAATATCCTGCCGGTAAAAGAGGAGCCGCGTATCCACATACCAGGGCACCCCGTACAAGGTATCGCCCACGACGTTTGTCGCCCAGATCCCCGGGAAATAATCCTCTTCATTAATCACAGAAGAAGCACCTGCCATCTCGTCCAGCCCGGCAACGGCATCAAGCGCCGCAAACTCCGCTATCCAGGTATTGCCCATCTGAGCGACATCAGGTAGGGCGTCTCCGGCAAAGGCCGTCAGGAGTTTTTCGTGGGCCGAGGTCCAGGGAATCTGCTGGACAATGACACGAACTCCAGGATTCTCGCGTTCAAACTCTTTGAGCACCTCAGGAACAATTTCCCCTTCACGACCCATCGCCCAGAACTTAATTTCCAGAATGTCTTCCTGCCCGCTCCCATTTGTGCATGCGGCCAACATGGCAGCCACCACAATGAAGGCAACGACAGACATGGCCGATGTTTTTTTACACGATATTTTTTTGGTCATACAGAATATTGGAGTCCTCGCTCTTTCATGTGTGTCTCTTAAAGATTTGTCTCCCCTGCTCCGACGCCTGCCGGCTGGCCAAGGGAGGGACGCTCTCATCCCCTGGCGGACCTTGTTTGAGCCCGGCGAGTTGGGCCGCCCTCCACAAATTGGCGTCCCGCCCCTCTTTTGAAGCCAGACGGGGCGTC
>DOFS01000047.1:4586-9317 GCA_003523945.1 Nitrospiraceae bacterium
AACAAAAGTGGCTCGACCGCCGAGGCGGAACCCGGCAACACAGAACATCACATTGATACGAGAGTTGGAGTCAACAGCGCAATGCGTTCTCATCACAACGCATTTTTACTAGTACACCCAAGATGGATTCCCGATACACATCAATAAACATGAAAGGCCAGAACCATGCATTCTGAATGATCTTATTTTTCCTGGACTGTTGTCATGCTGTACAGCTTTCTTTCTTAGCGAATAACTTAGACATCATCAGGCATACCGGAGATTGCCTGGATATCCTGCAACCTCACACACGGCACGGCTCTGTCAAGATGATAGGGATTTGACTGACTGGTGTGATGAATGATCAAACGCGTGGCTCAATTAAATGCAAGCAATGAACGACCGCGCCTCGCAGGGTCACGTGTTCAAATTTTGAAAGAAGGTGTCGTGTGCATCATAAGTGAGGTAATGACACTATGAATATACCCACATTTCTTTTGCTACTTGTTAAGTAGATCCTACCATTTTTAGCACTTGGCAGAATGCAATTCATTTGGGTGTGAATGAGGGGAATGCCGCTTGAAACAAGCGGAGTCGACAGACGTGTGCTTGAAAAACCCGGCACTCAACCCAAGGTAAAGAAAAACTTTCTGACCCCATTTTTCTCTCGGTATTATTTTCGTTTAAATAAGTCAGAGGACACCTGAACCATTTGTTGTGTCGACGGTGCTTCGGTTTTTCCAAAAGTCATCACTTCGGGTGATAGCGCCGCAACAATGGTTTGAAACTCTTCTGGGCTTTTTCGAGTTTTCTCAATATTTAGAATGGTCAATGCATCTGCTCGCGCAAGATAAAAACCTGCGAGACGGATATTATAACGAAAACGGTTCACATATATTTGCACTAGGTAGATCAAAAGTGCGATTACGGTAAGACGCGTCCCTTGTAAATGGAGTTGTTTTGTCCAGGCGTCACCTTGTACGTTTTTCTCTGCAACGTTTTTGAACTCTTGAATGCCATTTTGAAGATCGTTAACCACTTTATTATTTCTCTCAAATCGTTGCAGTAATTCTGTGGCTTGTACATCATATTCCTTCATAAAAAAGAAATCCTTATTTTGATCAATAAATTCCTTAATTTCTGCTATGTTCTCATTTCCATTGAGAAAAAGCGCACCGGTGTCGCTCTGGTAAGTGACAACCTTGCCTGCCCTGTTCACGCCAACTGCAAGTCCGGTGTCGTTCTTCAACCACTCCATCTTTAACCTTGATTTCATTGCTTCAGGTAATATCGGTTTCCATGATTTTCCGTCATCAATACTTCGAAAAATAACAGTGTTACCGCTAAAATTAACTCCCTCGGCAAGCACTACACCGCTCTCTAATTGTTTGACGGTTATATTATATTGAAATGTAAAATCTTGTTCTATGGATTGCCATGTTTTGCCATCATCAGCACTTCGAAGGATAACGACTTTGTCATCCTCGTTTGCTCCCGTCACGAGCACTGTATTACTCTTTAACTGTTTGAAACCTGAATAATTAACGACCCCATCTGCCGCTACAGGTTGCCATGTTATGCCATCATCACCACTTCGGAGGATAACGCCTTTGCCATCCTTGTTTTTTCCCGTCACGAGCACTGTACTACTTTCTAACTGCTTGAAACCTATATAATTAACGACCGCATCAGCCGCCACGGGTTGCCATGTTTTGCCATCATCAGCACTTCGGAGGATAACGCCTTTGCCATCCTTGTTTTTTCCCGTCACGAGCACTGTACTACTTTCTAACTGCTTGAAACCTATATAATTAACGACCGCATCAGCCGCCACGGGTTGCCATGTTTTGCCATCATCAGCACTTCGGAGGATAACGACTTTGCCATCCTTGTTTGTTCCTGCCACGAGCACTGTATTACTCTTTAACTGCTTGAAACCTGAATAATTAAGGACCGCATCAACCATTGCGGGTTGCCATGTTTTGCCATCATCGGTGCTTCGAGCGAAAAGAACCTTGTCGGACTCCTTGATTATCGACAGAAGTAAAGTGCCGCTCTCTAGCTGCTTGATATGTAAATATGAATTTTGTGCGACGTCATGAGTTGTGTCTGGCGTAACTGATTCCCACGTTTTGCCATCATCAACACTTCGGAGGATAATTCCCATCTGATCCTTGTTTACCGAAGAAAAAAGCAAAGCACCGCTTTTCAACTCATCAACGATTGAAATTGAATATGGCGATCCGTCATGAGCTATGCCCAGCGTAAACGACTCCCATGTTTTGCCACCATCAACGCTTCGGAGGATCACGTCATTGTCGTCAGAGTTTCGAAAGGTAGAAACCAAAGTGCCACTTGCTAACTCATCAATATTGATGCTTTTGATTAATTGTGAAGGCATTGCGATATCAATCTTCTTAATTAGCCATGATTTTCCATCATTGCTACTTCGAAAAACTACAACCTTACCATCCGCATCATATCCAAGAAGGAGTACAACATTGCTTTTCAGCTGTTTGATATTGGGAGTAGCGAGCGCAAAAAAACTACCACGGTTAAAAAAATAGAGGATTCAATCGCAGCAGACGCCCAATTCCAAGTTGTACCATCTGTGGTGCCCCGGAGAATGATAGGCTTCCCGTCATTATTGTTTCCAACCACAACTACAGTTCCGCTCTTTAACAACTCAGTGGATAAATTTCTGGTCGAGAAGTTTGTCGGGATCATTTTCCAAAGCGAATAAGGAGCCTTAATATTTTGGTTGATAGATTCGATCAGCTCATTTCTCTCTTTTTGAATTTGTTCTAATTTAGTTTCCTCTTCTAGAAGCTCGGCCTCCTTTGCTTCAATCCACTCCTTAGCGCTACCCCCAATAGCAAATTGATCAAGAAAATTTAGGCCAAGAGGCAGGAAAATTACAATTAAAAAGCCGACAACAAGTAATACTGAAATTTGAATAATTAACCGATCTGTTTCAGCTTTAAGCTTGTTCGCACGAGACATAAACTCTTTTGCAAGGCCATCATATGAATCTGGTAGTGAGAATTTATTGGGCAAGATTACGCTACTTTCACTCTCCTCTGTCATGATGGGCCCCTAATGAGGTAGAAATTGAGGTTCAGGTCTTGGGTGAACCAGTTATTCCCGAAAGTAGTGCATGGAGTGAGTTAAAAAAACGCGGAGTCTCGGGTTGAAATGGTTGTGGCTAAACACCCACCTTCAAACACAAAGGAAAGACGCCACGATGCGCGAGCGTACCAAAATAAAGCAAAAAGATCGAGTAAGGACGGATGCGCTGACCGACTTGTCGGACCGGGGTACAAAAACTAATTTCCAAAGCACTTGAATCCGAGGTGGCTGAATTCATGATCATGTATTTGAATTTGGGTCACCCATTAGTAGGCGCTACCAAGTGGACACACTACTCCTCTATTGATGATTCTATTTTTTTACCATTCGTTCTTTATTCCCTGCCGTGAGAAATCCAATTTGCACCTGGGTCTTCATTGGATTCATTGTCGCCCCCGTGATCTGAGACGCACTTGTCACCTATCAGGATGAAGGGTTGTGAGAGAGAGTCATCCAACCTGCTCTCTTTCCTCCGCACGGCTGTGACCCAGAAAACCGTCGGTAGCCAAGGTACTGTCCATTCAATAGGGTTAGGAGCCAAGTCTTTCGTTAGGAGTTATGTCCGCGTGTTAGACGCTGCTTGGATGGCTGATCGGGTGCTTCTTAAATTCTTTTAAGGCCATTCACGCTGCCACCAGTCTAGGCTCTACTCCCAAGGACATCGTCCACGACAATGGCGACCGCACGCACTTTCTCGCCCTGCCAGGCAACCGGTGAGATACGGCTCGACTTCTTTCTCTGAAGAGTAGATTGTCGGTCCCAAAATTCACTACCAATCAAGGCATTGGCATTCCAACGTGAATGCCCGGGTGCAGAGTCTTTCGTGGGTTACTCCTTCGAAAGACTTTTTTTAGGGAAATGATCCATGATGTTTTCTTCACGGTGCGGAGTTGTAATGCTGACGCCTTGTGCGCTCTATCGGCACGGCTGTGATTCGCTTGGCCCAACTCTGCAAACCTTTACTCCTCTACCGAAACCTCCCTGCCCAGAAACGGGTGGGAAGGTTTTTATTGGGCCATACCCTTTTTAAATAGGAAAGAATAGAATCCCCCGAACATTATTGAGAGAAGATATCCCGGCATGTGGGGGGGCTCTCTAAAGGTGTCACATATTTCAATTATTCATCATAGAGTTAATTAATTCATGGAGGTGAATGGTCATGGCTGACGCGCAAGTCATCAATGGTGTCGATGTCGCAGCGGTGAACGAGCTGGTGAAAAACGTCGAGAGTGATCCCAAACTGGGTGAATGCAGGTTTCACATCAAAAACACCTGGAGTACGTGTGGGCAAAACCAATCGAAGGTCTCAAGCTTTTATGCAGCCAAGCAGGAAATTCCCCACGACGATCCATTCACCCTGAATGCTGATGAACCCCTCATTCTGGCCGGGCATGATACCGGTGCGAATCTCGTTGAGCACCTGTTACATGCGTTGGCGGGATGCCTGACGACCACCTTGGTGTACCATGCTGCCGTGCGGGGAATTAAAATTAAGGCCTTGGAATCGGAACTCGAGGGTGACCTGGATATCAGGGGATTCCTTGGTCTGTCGAATACAGTCAGAAGCGGGTTTGAGAATATTCGGGTCAATTTTAAGGTCAAAACCGATGCGGAGAACATTGA
>DOFS01000441.1:0-6869 GCA_003523945.1 Nitrospiraceae bacterium
CGGCGATAAATGGAAACTCCTTGCGGTGGCTGGCTTGGTGAATGGCGCGAGCGACTAATTCCTTGCCTGTTCCCGTCTCTCCCTCTATGAGAATAGTGGAGTCTACCCGTGAAAAATCCTGGATCTGCTGAAAAACCAACTGCATGGAATGGCTGGTGCCTATCAGATCCTGATATTTCCCGGTCTCTCCTAAGAGTTGACGAAGGGTCTGCACCTCCGAAGCATCGTATAAGAAAAACATTTTCCGTTCCGGGTCTCGTGGATCGTCTCTAACGTCCACATCGATCCAACGGGTGCACGCTCCTTCAATGGCGGGCATACGCACTAAGACCTTCTGACGTTCTCCAGGAGAACGATTCACCATGTCCTCTATTTGCGGATGATAGGTAGGATCACCAAACAACGCTTGCCAAGTGGTGCCGGGTGAAGGACTGCTCGTTTTTCCACACAATTGTTGGGCCTCCTGACTTAGAAAGGTTACCTGTCCTTTGCGGTCGGTCAGGGCTGTCCCAATGTGCAATTGATTTAAAATGGCAATCAAATCATCGTGATTGCGTTGAATCTTCGCGACTAAACCCTCTAATTTCTGTTCCGCTTCTTTTCGTTGAGCCACTTCTCCAGACAATAGCTGGTTGGCTGCCGTAAGTTCGGTTGTCCTATGCTGTACCCGCTGTTCAAGTACATCATGCGCCTCGCGAAGGGCCGCTTCCGTCCTTTTCCGATCCAACTGCAATCGGACCATTTCTCCAAGTGAATCCAATAAATTTCGTTCCTCTTGAAGGAACGGGCCTTCGACTTCCTGTGGTCGTTCTTCTAAATATACGACTTCAATCTCGCCGGTGGTCCCATCCCGACATACAAAATCCACGCGTTGAGACCATCGAGATGACACAAAGTTCGCCGTTGCAATCTCCATCTGACCGAAACGGATTCGTGCGGCGGTGACTTCTGGGTATTGCCAGGAAGGTGGAATGAGTTCGGCCATACGGCGAAGCAATTCCTCGGTTGAGAGGCTCTCGTTTTGAAACAATTGGGCTGTAGCATGGAGAGCGGTCAGCTCTTTGACTCGTTCCTGGAGATGGTGCAATGTCCGTTTCAACTCAGGATCAACATCCTGCGAAACGTGCATTTTGGCAAATGGCGGGAATCCTTGATCTTCCATAATGACTTCTTCCAAGGCGCTAAGATGTGACGGCGCGCCCAGATTACCCCGCCAGGCAGGTCAGGGCAACGTGCTTACACCGAACATCTTCATGTCATTATTCTACCTTTTCACAGGTCGCAGCCCCAACTCGTTCATTCGAGACATTACTCTCCCCCGTATTGTCCAAACTCAAACCCCCGGGCCTGTACCGGGCATTCTCGCTTTTTACGCACCGGGATCTTCTCACTTCACTGATGCAACCGAACACTGATGATTAGACAAACCCTCTTCCCAAAATTCCAGACAAAAAAGTGGGCATGAAAGTTCCATTCATCTCTCCCACTTCTCCTGAAAATGTTCTTGGGACCGGTGTTAAACTCATCTTGTCATGATTCCGCCTTCAATCACACAAGTTTCCAACCTGGATTGGATTCGCTGGGGCGACAGGAAATGATGCCCACGGATTCTTGATTCGGGGCTTTAAACTTAAGGGCTTTTCCGAGATATTGATGAAGTTTGGTCATGCCGAGAGGAATTTCCTCCCCTCTAAATGGGAATGAATGTTCGGCACCTTAACATTACTGGAAATTAGGACTATGAATGTTTTGATTGAATGTGCATCCATCCGAGAGGTCGGAGAATACGCAAGGGAAAGGTGCCCCTCAGGGCTTTCAACGGTAGCTTTCTGAAAAGCGAATATCTTGCGGCTACGTACGTCAGCGTGGAAAAGGGTAGACTCAATGGCTTCAACCAACCATTCACACGGCTTTCCCGGCACGGCTACGACTTGAAACCTACCTGAGCAAAAATGCTTCCTTATCTAAGGCTCTGTAAAAATGGCCATAACGTTATGCCGGACATTGCCAGTCCTTTAAGTCCTGACTCTTACGCTGGAATGGGATCCGGTTATAAATGATCCCTTCTTGTCCCCACCACTGCCTGAAGAATAGCCAGAAGGTTTTGGACTCCAACCGGTTTAAAAATAATTGCCAGTGCACCAGCACATGTTGCCCTCTTCTGCAATTTGTCCGAAAGATTCCCGGTAATCATGACTGCAGGGGGGAGGCTCATCGCCTCTCTTGATAAGACTTCAAGAAATTCACATCCGTTCATATTCGGCATATCGAAATCTGTGAGAATGCAATCAACCGATTGCCCTGCAAATACTTTAAGGGCCTCAATTCCATCTGCTGCCTCTATTCAATAATATCCCTCCTTTTCAAAAATGGCCCGGAGGACCTTCCGACAATCCGCATTGTCGTCAACGATAAGAAACGAAGGTTGGCGAGAAAATGCAGGATTCGCCCTATCCCCTACACCTGCAAACGGTGCCTCACAACATGAACTGTATAGGGAATGTTTCCCTAAATTCACATTCCATTTGGGCGTCATGTTGAATCCCTCCTAAATACAAACCAGCAATCTTCTCATCCATTTTTGCGAATCCCCATCGCCTTTAACTCGAAGTTTGGGTTATTCAAAGATTTCGTAGAAAATTCCATAAATCCAGATACAGGGTACTGCGCCAACCTTTTCATGTAGAGCGTCAATCTCCCTCCTGTTGGGAGAACACCAGTCTTCTCCCGAGGAAGAATTTTTTCCTCTGACAGCATTTCTAAACCCTCAAGCTGTTTCCGTTATCAGAAAAACTAATGCCTGGCTCTGCCCGCGCTTCCGCCCATAACCCCTTTACCTGATCGATTCATGAGGATAACCGGATCCACGATATCTCCACATTGCAGACAACGGGCTGCCATGAATTCTATTTCACTTTCAAATGAAATCAAACACAGCCTCCGCTTTCAGAAGTCCATTACATCGGGGACAGACCCCGGACTGATAGCGCAGGATCTGGCCGTCATCAAAATGAGAATTTCCAATGAGGTGGGTGTTCATTCGAACCTCCTATGCTGAAGTAAAAGGAACGCAGATTACAGAACAGGATGTGTCTCATGATGAGGCCCCAGTGAGGAGAATCAATAGACAGGTCACTCTTATTCTTTCCCTGCTGTTAACGGTGCAACCACTATGCCTATCTATAATAAGCCAACGCCAATAAATTTCTTCATAACTTTTCAGCATTTGATTTCAGAGATCGTGGATGAAGGCACTTTCATGAAAAAACCGTGCGCAGGTGCATTGGGCAGCATGAGCGAATGAGCACACTTGCATTCCGTTCTTCCTGTTTGTCCTCATAATGACCTCGCCGAATTTGGAGCAGGTTTTGAAAGGATGGCTAGTCTCCCCTCTCGAACCCTGCTATCCTGGCTTTGGGGGGTTCCCCAACAGGTCCATCAGGACGATGACGCATCTTCATCACCGCAGCGTTTCTCGGTCACACCCCGCATCAAGGAACTCGTTCATATGAAGCCGTGGGCAATTGAAACCCAACACGTCAGCAAACAATTTCCGAATGGCGCCTACGCCCTTCGGGATATTGAATGGGGTGTGCAAGAGGGGGAAACCATGGCGCTGATTGGTGAGAGCGGGTCAGGTAAAACCACCTTATTGCGGCTCCTGAACCGGTTGGCTGAACCGACAGATGGAATCGTCTTCATTCAAGGGAAACCAGCCTGTTCTCAAGACCCCATTCAACTCCGTCGGCGCCTTGGGTACGTACCCCAGGACGGAGGACTTTTTCCACACTGGACCATCAACCAAAATGTCTGCCTCGTCCCTCAATTATTAGGATGGACACCCATTCGGCAACTCGAACAAGTCACCAAGCTGTTACCCCTCCTGAACCTGGATCCCGCGCAAATTGCCGAACGCTACCCCACTGAACTCTCAGGGGGGCAACGACAGCGGGTGGCCGTGGCCAGGGCCCTGGCGGCAGATCCGCCCATCGTCCTGCTCGACGAACCCTTCGGGGCGTTAGATCCGCTCACCCGTCATGACCTACAAGATCAATTTCTCTCACTTAAAACCCGTCTGCAAAAAACAATGGTCCTCATCACCCATGACATGTCGGAGGCCTTTCGGTTAGGCGACCGAATCACGATTCTCAAAGAAGGGCACATTCATCAAATCGGAACCCCACAAGAACTCCTGCATTCCCCTGCCACGCCTTATGTCGATTCGCTTATTCAGCATTATCACGCTCATCCAGGGTGACAAAAAGGAGATGCCAACCCCTCGAAGCAGACAACGCACAGGGAGGATTTTCACAGGAATCATGGTTGGACTCCTTGGCCTGCTCTCTTCTCTTTCCCTTCCGGCCTGGCCCTCTGACACCATTGTGGTGGGGTCAAAGAATTTTATGGAAAGCCGGCTCCTTGCCGAAATGTTCGCTCAACTTATAGAGGCCCGAACCGAGTTAACTGTCACGCGCCGCCTGGGACTTGCCGGCACTCAAGTCTGTTTTGAGGCCTTAAGAACTGGGGCGATTGATCTTTATCCCGAATACACCGGAACAGGCCTCGTCACCATTCTCAATGAACCGCCCATGCACGATCGCGTGTCGGTTTTGAACCATGTCCGCAAGGAGTTTCTTCACCGTTGGGACATCTGGTGGATGGCACCGCTCGGATTTGAGAATTCATATGCGCTTGCCCTTCGCCGTGATCGCGCGCAAACCTTGGGACTCCGAACCATCTCTGATCTCGTACGTGTCGCACCGCAGCTGAAAGCCGGATTTGGGTATGAATTTATCCAGCGACAAGATGGATTGGTAGGGTTGACGGAATCGTACGGCTTACAGTTTCAAAACGTAATCGGCATGCAACAAACCCTGAAATATCAAGCCACAGACAAGGGAGACATTGACCTCTTAGATGTATACACCACAGATGGCCGCTTGGCCGTGTATGACTTTGTCGTCCTGGAAGATGATCATCATTTCTTTCCCCCATATGAAGCCGCAGCACTGGTTCGAGGAAAAATTCTCAAACGCCATCCGGAATTAGGCAACGTGATCAGTTTGCTCACCAATGCGGTAGATCCTCCACGCATGCGTGAATTGAACCTCCGGATTCAGGAACAGGGAGAATTGGTGTCCCAGGTGGCGCACGACGCCCTGCGAACGCTCGATCTTGTGGGCGACAATCACGTGCGCTCGGTAACCATCGTGGAATCATCCGATTCCTTTCTGCCCTACCTGTGGTCCAAGCGCTCCGATCTGACCATGCGTACGGGAGAACATCTTGGGCTCTCCGGGTTAGGGTTATTTTTGGGAATTCTGATCGCCATTCCATTAGGATTGATCCTCGAACAGTGGCGAAAGGGAGCGGAAACCATCATCCGCATTGTCGGCATGTTGCAAACCATTCCATCCATCGCGCTTCTGGCCTTTATGATTCCAATATTTGGCGTGGGAGCTCTGCCCGCTATCATGGCCTTATGGATGTACTCGCTCTTTCCCATCCTTCGAAACACCTATTCGGGGTTGCGGGACGCAGCCCCGAATGTCGTGGAAACCGGGCGTGCTCTCGGCATGACGGAATGGCAAATCCTCCGTGCAATTCGCCTTCCACTTGCCGCGCCAACCATCATGGCGGGGATTCGCACGTCCGCTATATGGACTGTGGGAACCGCCACGCTGGCCGCCTTTATCGGCGCAGGAGGTTTAGGAGTCCCCATCGTCGCAGGACTACAACTGGCCGATACCAATCTGATTTTATCCGGGGCCTTACCTGCAACGGTGTTGGCTCTGACGGTTGATGGATTCCTAGGTCGGGTAGAACAGTGGGTCCGTCCACGCGGCCTGGAACCGGTTCGATAACCACACCGGATCGCCATGTAATAGATGGAAGAACACGCAACCGGAAGGCCGGTTGGGCAGACAAAAAAGGTTCATCCTTACCGGATTTGGGCAATCCCGTTGCCTTGCCCGCAACCCAAGCTGCCGGTATAGTAAAATAATGTACGCAATTCCAATACGTTCGCTATCATCCACCAACTGCATTTCAGTTTTGCTTCTGAGAAAACCGATCATGGGGCTCATCAAACGGACACGTTCCCCCGTCGGGCATATTCCTGACAAAACTTAAACAGAAGGATATTCATTGTCTTGTACATTTCTCTTTCGTCCAATTCAAAAGATCGCACCGTCCTACGGTGCCGCCTGAGAATGGGGCCCAGAATGTTGTTCACCGTATACCCCCTGAGGAGGACTCATGACATCGCAAATAGATCCATCAATTACCATCGATCTTCCACTAACCAGAGAAGACCCGGATTTGGTCAAAACCCAAATCACCCGTGGGCTATTGGCCAATCCCAAAACACTTCCCTCCAAACTCTTCTACGATGAGCGGGGATCCATCCTATTCGAGCAAATATGCGAGCTGCCGGAATACTATCAAACTCGCACCGAGCATCAACTCCTCACCAGGTGGGCTGACGAAATCGTCGATATCAGCGGAGCGGATGAACTGGTGGAATTAGGATCCGGCGCGGCCACAAAAACACGCGTCCTCCTCGATGCCATGGCCAAGGTCGACCGCCTGCACTATTACGTTCCGTTTGATGTCGATGAATCCATTGTCCGGAGAGTATCCGAAGAATTAGTCCGGGAATATCCCGGACTCTCTATCCATGGCGTGGTGGGAGATTTCCTTGTCCACTTGGAGCATATTCCAGAAGGCGGCCGCCGCCTGGTGGTCATCCTTGGAGGAACCATTGGTAATCTTCCTCCTGTCGCCGCTCAAGAGTTTCTTTCATCCGTGAATACAGAAATGGCATCCGGCGATTATTTCTTATTGGGCGTGCAGCTCATCACGAATCG
>DOFS01000441.1:7060-9571 GCA_003523945.1 Nitrospiraceae bacterium
CTTCGGCAGCAATTTGGAAGTCAGAGCGATTCGGAATCATTCGACCATGTTGCCAGGTACAATGAAGCCGCCCATCGCATAGAAATGTGGCTCCGGTCACGGGAAGAACAAACCCTTGACATCCCGGACTTGGAATTACGGGTTCACCTCAAACAAGGGGAGGAAATCCGTACCGAAATCAGCACAAAATATGACCGTTCCTTAGCCGAAGAACTTCTGACTTCTTCGGGTTTTGAATTGATAAAATGGTACTCGGACCCTGACAGTCTGATTGGCCTTGCGCTCGCAAAAAAACCCTAAGCCGGGTTTCATGAGCAGGGCGAGACCTTCTCCATCATGGTTCATACTCAAGCTCTCCTCACCAAGATAGGGTGCCTCGCTGACTTAATCTCATGATCTATCTCAATCCGGCCGGACTCGCTCCATTCAATCCTGACCTACAGCAGGAAATTTCCCGGACACTCGACACGTTCAGCCACCTGTTGTATTCGGAAGCCGGCATTCAGTATTACGGGGACACGCTTCAGGAATGCCGACGAACCGTTGCCAATTGGCTGGCATTAGATAATGAACAACGGCTGGCCTTCATGCCGAATGCGACGACCGCATGCAGCATTGTGCTTTCCCGAATCAATTGGGAACCGGGAAATGCTCTTCTTACCACCACGCATGAAAACTCCACGATTTTTCAGGAGATGGGAAAATTGTGTGATCGCGGAGTCCGCATCATTTCACTCGACCCGGATACCCCTTCCGGCTTTCTCCCTGCTCTTGAACGGATTCTAGACGAACAACCCATCCAGGCCATTGTCATCAGTCACGTCTCTCATTTGGATGGGCGTATCTTTCCTATCACCACAATCCAGGACCTGGCTCAGTCCCACCACACGCGGCTCATCGTCGATGGCGCGCAGGCTATCGGCCATATTCCGGTTTCCTTTCAAGCGATTTCTCCCTTTGCATATTTTTTTGCCGGCCATAAATGGTGCTCAGGTCCAATGGGAACCGGTGCGCTGATCCTCGGAGAGGATCGTAACCAGGAAACCCAATCCTCTTGGGCCGGATATGAATTGGGTACCCAGAACCTTGGCTTGATCGCCGGATTTGCCAAAGCCTGCAGCATTAAAGATCAACAAAAGCCAAGCAATCAGATTCTTGAAATGTTTAAAGAGGAATGGAAAGACTGCCTCGGACACCAATCAGGTATTCGGATCATAGAATGGGACGGGTCGCATGCTCCCGGCATCTTATCGTTCGTTTGTCTTAACGTACACACGGAACAGGCCATGCGCACCCTGTCCTCCGCTCATTCCATCGCCTGGAAAACCCTCACTCATCCCTCTTATCCCTCAAACCTTTCGATCCGTGTTTCCTGGACGACGGATACTCCAAGCATCGACATCCGCTCGAGCCTTGCGTTGGTCACCTCAATTTTAAACGAGTGAGGCCCCACACTTGGGACAGAAGCTTCCTGATTACGCGATAGATCAACTCCGAGGCGTTTGGTCGATACACCGATAGGTGTGACACAGAGGCAATTCTTTTGATTACAGGGCTTCCAGGCCCAGGGCAACACTACGTACAGGTCCCCCTTGCTTGAGATATCAACTCCTCCCCTCGGCCTTCAGTCCATCGTAGAGGTTCATCTCCCTTTGCCTTTCCAACCTCACAAAACCAGCAACAGGATTTACTTCCCACCACCTACTTTGTCAAAACCACCGGCGAAGACCTCCCTATCCCCCGCTGGTTCAGACATCAGTAGACAATCGGACATTTCAATCAATAATATATTTTCGACATTTCCAGGAACATACATCCCTGTTGTAGACAACATGACAAGTGAAAAACTTCGCTGCGAGAATGACCGAGATGAACGTCTCTGGGCGACAAACAAAGACAGCCTCCTGGCCTCTTTGGAGGGACCGTTTTTCACATCCCAAGCCAACACGCATTTAACTTAATCCAGTCGTCTGAGGCGATAGAACACAACAAGGAGGGTCGATTCAAACTCAATACAGCTTCTGATGAAAGTTTTGGCAGGCGAAATGGGTGGGTCTGCTTTTTCGATCTCAGGAATGCGAGTTCGGAACTTATTACCGATTACTTGATCGCTATGACTTCCTTCGTCCTCCTGGGGATTTAGTTAGAAATTCCCATGAGGATCGAAAAGAGTACGCGCTGGCATACTTAATCCTCGACTCTACATTTCATAAACACCTTATACCCAACGAAACATTTGACGAACATGTAAAAAATACAGGGCATTCTTTACAGAGGATTCCCTATGTTGAGACTTGGATTGCAGATCAGGTTTCTATTGCGTGGATCGAGAAAGTTATCCTGGCAAACTTCGGCGGACCGATGACAGCCAATGAAATCCAACTTGCCCAGGTTCACGACGGATTGTTCAAAACACCATAAACTTTTCACGTATTCTCTCCAGTGGAGGATTTTTACGTTCATCTCCTGAAACACGACCTACCTGTTCCCCCGAATTCGACTGAGCAGTCA
>DOFS01000443.1 GCA_003523945.1 Nitrospiraceae bacterium
TGCGCGAATGCGGCGCCCATCATGTGATCGACCACCGTCAACCTTTAGCACCTCAGATTGAGGCTCTGGGTCTGGGCGCTCCCGGTTTTGTGTTCTCAACGACTCAGACCGGCAAGCACCTAGCCGATATCGTCGGACTGATTGCGCCTCAGGGCCGTTTTGGCCTGATCGATGATCCGGACGTGCTCAACGTCATGCCCTTCAAGCTCAAGGCCGTGTCAATTCATTGGGAGATGATGTTCACGCGTTCCCTCTTTGGCACACCGGATATGGCGGAACAGGGCAAGCTGTTAAACGAAGTGGCCGCGCTGGTCGATGCGGGAAGCATCCGTTCCACCGCGACCGAAGTCGCCGGCAAGATCGAGGCTGCGACGCTGCGTGCGGTGCATGCGCAGATCGAAAGCGGCTCTGCTCGGGGTAAGATTGTGCTTGAAGGATTTTGATGAGGTGGGGCAGAAGCGAATCACCCTATTGGAGTGCCAATATGAAGCCAAAGCTGGGAGCGAATAAGCAGAGTGCCAATGCCTTTTACCGCACGGCGTACTTGGGGATCTCGCCAACGCTGTCCCACTGTACGTCAGTGCTGAATAGATTCAACACAATCCCCTTGTAGGGAAGAGGAAGAAAGCCTTCACTGATTATTTCACGGAAATGGCGGAGCAATACTCCGGCAAGGAGATAGAGTTCGTACGTGCGGTAGCCGAGGGAGACCTCGTTGCCTTACACACTCATCAGAGGTGGCCAAACAATGAAGAATACGTCACGATGGATTTCTAATGATTGGATGCGGACGGAACGATCATTGAGCATTGGGATACCATATATGTGATGGTGCACCCGTCTGGTCCTGACCTATATAAGATTGGTATTACAACCCGTAAGCCCGAACAACGATTGGCCCAGCACAACAGCGATTACACTCAACGAACAGGTCGTATTGTTAAAGAAACTGGTCAGAGGTGGGAACTGAAGGAATATTATGCCGTCCCTGATCCGTATTGGGCCGAAGCAGTTTTTTGGGGAGCAACACCATTTTCAGATATCCCGTTTCGACAAGGAATTGAAGTTGAAAAAATGGAATGGGGATGTGTGCAAGCTGGTTTAGATGCAGCAAAGAAAGCGGGTATGCGGCCAGGACCGAAGTCTTTGCCAGACCACGTGTACGCGAATAACGCTTGGATGAATAAAAGACTTGCGGGACGCGGTATAACCCTTAGCGGGCATGTCCGAAGCAAGCACGGAAAGTCTATATTTCAATGCAGCAACGGCCATGAGTGGCGTCCAGTACCCAATGATGTGGCAGAAGGTAAGGGTTGTCCGCATTGCGGAATCGGCGAAAAGGATGCAGAAGAAATTAGGCAAGCCGTTGAAACGGGTTATCTTTATCTATTGATAAATCCGAAGAAGCCAGGTTTCATTAGAATTGAACTGACGTACGGAACCCTGGATCGTTGTTATGAAGATAATGTCGGGGATAACTGGCAGATACATCTCTATCGATATGTTGAAGAGCCCGCTCTAGCTGAATCACTAATTTGGGAATTACTAGGCTACCCTACGCCCAGTGATCGCAAACCAGTAAATGTAGATTTGAGCATAGCAGAGCAGGCATTCCGCAACTTAATTTACGTAATGCAAAGCGAGATCGCTTTGGTGGAAAAGAAAAAAGACGGCCTCACGAAAACTGATTGAACTGAATAGCCGAATGCAGACATGATCGGTTACCGACCCAAAGTGGACATTCATTGATGTAATTATTAGTCTTTTGAATTTTTAATCAGCGGGCCACAGGTTCGATCCCTATAGGACCCCCCCATATTTTGAAAGAATTAGGTGGACTTCTTGGCAAAGGCCTTTTGCTCATTTTAACAAGTGCAGCTCGCGTGAGAAAACTGCCCGCTATCAATACCCCTACTTCGCCCTTTACCCATGCATTAGGAATGATTCATTGTGATTTGACCACCCCTGGTTTTCTGATTATGCCCGGCCGCACCACCGCCATCGTCTGAGTTGTGTCGGCTACCTGCTTTTTCTCCTGAAATGTATGCACGCTCATAGGTGAAGGCCGCTGGCCCTCCGCTATAGACTTTTTTGGTACATGTCTGGCACGCTAAAAAGGTCTTTCGGATTTCCTATTTCCAACGTTTTTTCCTTTAGGGCGGTCTCACATGAAGCCCGGAGCTTTTTTCAACATTTCCGTCTCCTGTATCGTCCTTTTTAGTTTTCCGGCCTATGGGGCCGACCTGGATAACAGTTCCCTAAACGAGCTACGGCCTGAAACACTCCTGCAGAACATGACCGATTATATGAATTCCCTCGAACAGTTCACTTTTCACTCTAACGCCACGGAAGATCAGATGCTCGCTTCAGGCCAGAAACTCCAGTTTGCTCGGACCATGAAGATATCCATCCGGCGTCCGAACCGATTCCGAGCGGATGTAAGGGGTGATCTTGAAAATCAGCAATTATTTTATGATGGCGAGACCATTACTCTTTTGGATACCGATCACAACTTCTATGGCACCATACAAGCACCAGACACGATCAATGTCGCGCTGGATCATGCGCTCAAGTCCTTTGCGCTGAGAGCACCATTAGCCGATTTGATACGACCTGACTCGTTTGATCTTTTGACCCAACATGTCACTTCCAGTTCTTATATCGGGTTGCATCATGTCGACGGGGTTAGGTGTCATCATCTGGCCTTTCGCCAAGACGATATTGATTGGCAGATGTGGATTGAAGATGGCGCGAGGCCGTTACTCCGAAAGATGATCATTACTCAGAAACATGTCACAGGTGCTCCTCAATTTACCGTCGTGCTGTCTGATTGGAACCTGGCCGCTAAACTTTCAGATGGACTCTTCATATTTACCGTTCCGAAGAATGCCAAAAAGATAGAGTTTCTTCCTATGGAAAACACCAGGTATTTTAAGCACTAACTCAGGAGAGCAGTCATGAAACAGGCCGTTTCTACCTTCTCCATGAAATTTCCTGTCAGAATTTTTATTTGCTCTGGATTACTCCTTGCGTTGCCGCTCCTGGTATCCTTTTTTCTTGGGGAACATCGTGTCGTAATCGGGTGGAGCCAGCTCGGGGCAAAATTCTTGATGAAGGAGGCGGAAGCCCGAGAAGTGCGACCTGGCCCTGTCCAACCCACTCCCAGAGTCGCACGCCCAGCACCTGTCCCAAGAGAGGCTCGTGTTCATCATCCCCATGTCCCGCGAAACCACATCAACACCTATGTCTACAGCGACATTGAGTACGGAGACGCCCTGACTTCGCTCCCTGGTGATTGCGAAGAGGTTTCCGGGGAAGAGGCAACCTTCTATTGCGAGGGAATGTACTATCGGGCCTTTTATCAAGGCAATAAAGTGGTGTATGTTCCTGAATCTTCATTGGATTAGAGGCCC
>DOFS01000444.1 GCA_003523945.1 Nitrospiraceae bacterium
AGCGGGTGAACTGGCTGTAAGCTGTCGACCACAGGGGCGACCGAAAAGCAGGGGACGACATTCGTCGTCCCCTGCTTTTTTTTGCATGCCTAGCCCTTATTTGTTTTGCAAGAAATTATTTTGTTGTTTATCTAGTAAGGAACAGGAAGAATTCAGGCTTTTTTGATTTTCTGACTGGCGGAAAAGAAGATGATGGAGAATGAACGACTGGCTTGAGAGGAGGAGTGAAGTAGCAGGTTTTCCTACTTGTCCGGGAAATCTATTTACTTTAAGGGTATAAATAGAAAAATCCTACTTAGAGATAATTTCTTTGTCCTTTATAAATTGCTTCAGTTATCGAGTAAATTTGGGGAAATATTCTTTATTTAGAAAAAGTCAAGAACTTTAAAATTGGCTTTTCAATTATTAAAAGTGGTGACTTGAGCTTTCTCTTGATACCGCCTGAGTTTTCATCTCAGATTACTACGCACACCTGTATGAATAATCCATCTTAAACACCTGATTCCATTTAAGAAATTTTATGATAAAGAGTTAATTAATTTTTTAAAAGGATAGCAACCATTTCCTGAAAATTGAATTAGAATGGAAAAGGGTGTTTGGAAGAGTTTAAAAGCGCTTATAATGTCCGAATTCATTTCGTTCGTCTTGAGCATTTTTTCAAATATTGGGTTAAAAAAGCCCAAAAAAGTTTTGAAATATGAGGAACCCCTGATACAATTAGAAATTAACTATTTGAAAATGTTGGTTTCTTTGGCCATTACTCTAGGGCAGGTTTATTAAGAAGCGTGACAAAACTTTCTAAAAATATTGAAGATCTTCCGTTTTCTGCCCAAGCTGTTTCATTTGGCGAAATTATTAAAAATGGGGAAATTCCCAAACAGTATTTAGATAGTGATTATATTATGCATCAATTTGTGGAAAGATTGGTGCATTATATATTGAGCGTTCCACAAGGAAAGTTTTCTATGTCGGAATTGGGGAAACTTTTGGAAAAAATGGAGCCAATCCACCAGATTTTCTTCTTTAAACGACTTAAAGAAAATAGTCCAAATAGTTTAAAACAATTTGCCCCATTATATTATGGGTTTATGGCAGAATTTCATCCTTTATTATTTACCTGAAGGCAACATGATCAATATGAAGGTTACCCCATTGGGCATTTAAATTGAAAAAAATTCTAGAAGGATGACAAGCAGCAGTATATAATTGACTAGAAAGTATAACAATTTTTTTGTGAGGACCGGATAATGAACTCAATTTTACATCGAGCCGTTGCAAGTTTTTACAATTTGATTTATGAAGGGCAAGCATTTGCTTCAACCATGGGCCGAATCGATGCAGCTGAACAAGAAAGATATTTTGGTCGCGTAGAAGGGCTGAACTGGGTCTTGGATCGCTGTCAAGAATTAGAGGATGTGGATATGAATTTGACCACGGCCTCCCTCCAGAAGTTATTGGGGGACGTCAAGTCAGATCTGGAACACGAACTCTCCATACAACGAAGGGAAAAGGGCCGCCGCGCCGATGGGAGAGAAGAAGCACTAATTTTTGTTACTGATTACCTCGTCAGCTTGATTACTGCTACCGAAATCGAATCAACGAAAAGCCCTGTGTAATTTCCTGCCTAATAGAGTTGGACCGTTTGGTAGTCTGGTCCAAGTTCTAAGTTTTGTATTTGGAACTCACATGGGATTGTCTAGAAAAACAATGGTCCGTGAGTGGATTATTTTAGCCCTATGTTTAGGGTTGGGGGCTCATGTGGCCTTGGGGTTTCTTTTGCATGGTGGACAGGATTGGCCAATTGAATCCTATGGATATTATGGGATTTTTTTTGGTGTGTTCATCTATGTTGTGGTACAGATCGGTCGATCGCTATGGTGGGTTAGCAAAGGAGGTCGGACCACGCAAGGCTCATAACCACTACCTCTTTGATAACGCCCGTTATTTTTTCAGAATTGATAGGGTGTGGGTTTTCAAGTTGATGATAAATCTGATTTATCAATAAAAATGCCTTCTTCAATAAGCATAATAGGAATTTGATCACGGATAGGGTATGCCACTGAGTTATCTTTTCGAATAAGTCCTCCGTCGATCTGTTCAGTGACAACCTGGCCTCCCCTTGTCTTTAATTCTCCTTTTGAAATTTGGTGATTCAGTCGTTTAATGACTGCTGGATCCAACAGACGCACTTCTTGCTTGGTCTCTGGGCAACAGAGTATTGCCAAAAGATCAGCAGCAATCTCCCCTTTACCTCCAGATATGTCTTCAGGTCTCATTCTTCGACTCCTTTCAATAAGTGCCCATACATTGATCAACTTTTTCTCTAAATGTAGCACTGCCCTTCTTTCCCAGCAAGAAATTCTTAGGAAATTCAGAATGGTGGGCACCCAAGCCGCTGTGCCACTTGTGATGCGGGTGGAGTGAGTTTTTGTTAGACTGCACGCAATTCATGGGTGAATCATTTTATGAATGCACTTCCTGACCTTACCTTCAAGCGGTACTTCCTGACCGGTTTATTTCTTATTATTCCAGCCTGGGGAACAATTTTAATCCTCTATACGCTACTTGAAGCCTTAGAACATATGACGGTTGATATTGTGTGGGCGTTATATGGCGTCAGGATTCCGGGTTCAGGGATCACCTTTTTTTGTCTTCTGGTTCTTTGGGTGGGTATGGGAACGACCCATTTGCTTGGCCAGCAGGTCCATCGAAAATTGGAAGACTCTTTAGAGCGAATTCCCTTTGTGCGTAGTATTTACTATACCCTTAAGAGTATGGCCGATGTTCTCAAGTTTCGTGACCGGTTTGGTCAGAGCAAAGTCGTCGCATTTCCGTTTCCCCGTGACGGTCTTTGGGCTTTAGGTTTTGACATGGGAGTACCTCCCCGTAGACTACAGGTTGCTCCAGAAAAATCTCTGATGATGGTCTTTGTGCCGACAGCTATTCATCCGTTTACCGGTTACCTGGCGTTTGTCCCAGAGGGAAGTGTGAAACGAATTCAGTTGCGTCCGGAAGAGGCAATGAAAATGGAGTTTTCAGCTGGACTCTACCGCCCGCGATCTGGCTGGTTGTCACCAGCAAAACCTCTGACCAAGGATATTTGAGCTTCTACCTGTAATGAATATCTCAGCCCCAGCAGTCATCAGGCG
>DOFS01000619.1 GCA_003523945.1 Nitrospiraceae bacterium
GCGAAGTGTTTCCGGTTCATGGGAAAATTAAAAGAGATGGTTGGAAGAATACAAGGGTGAGAATATGCATTTTCTGGAGATTGTGTTGTCCTGGTGTGTGTTTTTTGATGAACAGGAGGCTTCTTTTCCTGAGTTAAAAGTTTAAGCTCTGGAATGGCTCCACCGATGGATACACACACCACTAAAACACCCACCACTTATGAAAGGAGATGTGCTTGATGGATTGCCCCCGATGTCAGGGAACCATGATTGTAGATGACTTTGTGGATTTGGCCACCAGTGGCGAGTTTTGGATGCCTGGCTGGCGGTGCCTGATGTGTGGAGAGGTCATTGATCCGCTGATTGAGCATCATCGTCAACTGCAACGTGAACATCAGGAATTGGTGGGTGCCATTTCCGGATCAACAGCTCGTCCTCCCTCACCCATTTCCTTGAGGTCCCGCAAGGCGAGGAAGCGGTCCTTCTGACCCTTCGGTTTTCCCTTTTCCCCTTTCTCGTTTGTACTATTCAGCAGCCTGAATGGCTTCCCCGCGATTTGCTTGTGGGGTAGGTTTCTCTATGCTAGATTCCTCAGCATGATGTTGAAACAACAGCGTTTCCTGGCGTCAAATCTGAAGGCGGATGCCCCTTACCTTTCCGGCCTTCCCTTTTTCGGTTGACGGGGAGAATTTTTCCCACACCCACACCCGTTCATAGACCTGTCCAGGAAGCAGGAAATCTATTTGTGGCTCGTCCATACAAAGCGATGAGGGTAATTTCTTTCATAAGGCATAAGCATGGCGCATACTTACGATCATCAGACCATTGAAGCAAAGTGGCAGGCCTATTGGAATCAATCCGGGACTTTTCGTGTTCAGGAGGATCCTGACAAACCCAAGTATTACTGCCTGGAAATGTTTCCTTATCCTTCGGGCCGGATTCACATGGGTCACGTGCGCGTGTATGCCATCGGGGATGTCGTGGCCCGCTATAAAACGCTACGTGGATATAACGTGTTGCACCCGATGGGGTGGGATGCCTTCGGGCTGCCTGCCGAAAATGCTGCGATTGAAAAGGGCGTGCATCCCAACGTCTGGACTCAAGAAAACGTGGCCTATATGAAACGGCAACTCCAGCGGATGGGGATCTCCTATGATTGGGATCGGGAGGTGAATACGTCTCAGCCGGAGTATTATCGCTGGAATCAATGGATTTTTGTGAAAATGGTTGAGCGTGGGCTGGCCTATCGAAAACGCTCGGCCGTGAATTGGTGTCTTTCTTGTGAAACGGTATTGGCCAATGAGCAGGTCTTGGCGCAAGAGGGGAAAGACGGAGGGGTGTGCTGGCGATGCGAGTCGGTGGTCATTCAAAAAGAATTGGAACAGTGGTTTTTCCGGATTACCTCCTATGCCCAGGAATTATTGGATGGCTGTGAGCAGTTAACGACCTGGCCGGCCAGGGTGCTGGCCATGCAGCGGCACTGGATTGGGCGGAGCGAAGGCGTGGAACTGGATTTTCCGTTAGCGGAGTCATTACCCGGGCTACAGGCGATCCGGGTGTTTACCACAAGACCGGATACCATTCATGGCGCCACCTTCATGAGTCTGGCCCCGGAATCGCCCCTGGTCGAACAACTGATTGCCGGAAGACCTGAGGCCGCTGGAGTTCAAGAGTTTGTGACTCGTGTGTCTCGCGTGGATAAAGCGACCCGTACGGCCGCCGACCGTGAAAAGGAAGGTGTGTTTACCGGAGCCTACGCCATCAATCCGTTTACCAAAGAACGTATTCCGATTTGGGTCGCAAATTTTGTGTTGTATGAATATGGAACGGGGGCGATTATGGCCGTTCCCGCGCATGACCAACGAGATTTTGAATTCGCGAAAACCTATCACATACCGGTTCGACTGGTGATTCAGGACCCGGCAGGCAAGCTGACCTCCCAAACGCTGGTAGCGGCCTATGAAGAACAGGATGGCGCCGGGCTTCTGGTGAACTCCGGAAATTTTTCCAACTTGTCTGTGTCGCAAGCCAAACAGGCCATCGGCGAATATGTGGAAACACAGGGATGGGGAAAGCGAACCATCAATTTCCGATTAAGAGATTGGGGCATCTCCAGGCAACGCTATTGGGGGACGCCCATTCCGATGTTGTATTGTGATCGGTGTGGCATTGTCCCGGTTCCAGAAGGCGACTTACCGGTTGTCCTGCCTGACGATGTGCCCTTTACCGGGAAAGGCGGGTCTCCACTGAAGGAATCTCCTTCGTTTTCACAAGCTACAT
Source organism: Nitrospiraceae bacterium (assembly GCA_003523945.1). Lineage (GTDB taxonomy): Bacteria > Nitrospirota > Nitrospiria > Nitrospirales > UBA8639 > Nitrospira_E. The sequence goes on from DOFS01000619.1 coordinate 2,260, forward strand.
GTCCGACATGTGGCGGTCCGGCACGTCGGGAAACCGACACCATGGATACGTTCGTGGATTCATCCTGGTATTTCCTTCGCTATTGCTCGCCCAAAGATACGACTCAGGCGGTGAATCCCCAGGCCGCACAACATTGGATGGCGGTGGACCAATATGTCGGAGGGATCGAGCATGCTGTGTTGCATCTGTTGTATGCCCGTTTCTTTACCAAGGTCTTACGAGACCTGGGACTCACGACTGTTGATGAACCCTTCACCCATTTGCTCACCCAGGGCATGGTGACGAAGGAAACCTACTGGTGTGAAGAGCATCGATGGATGCTTCCCACCGAAATCAAAAAAGAGGGCGGGCAGCGGATCTGTCTGCACTGCGGCCGGGCCATTGTGACGGGCCGGACCGAAAAGATGTCAAAGTCTAAAAAGAATATTGCCTCGCCTGAAGACTTGTGTGATCGTTATGGGGCAGATACGGCTAGAATGTTTTCGTTATTTGCAGCCCCACCGGAAAAGGATTTGGAATGGAGCGATACCGGAGTGGAAGGGTGCTACCGGTTCCTTAACCGGGTTTGGCGTCTGGTGCAGGATCTTCTTCCCGTGGTGAATGGCGCGGAGTCGCAACCGGGGAGCGGCGAGTCTGTACTTCTCCCTCAACTGCAGCGGGCGACGCATCAGACGATTAAGAAAGTCACGGAAGACCTTGAGCGGGGCTTTCAATTCAATACGGCTATTGCCGCTCTCATGGAATTCGTGAATGAACTGTATAAGTTCCGGAAAGAGTATCAGAGAGAGGCGTTAACCCCTGCCGAACGATCCGGATGGCGAATGACAGTGGAAACATTGCTCCTTCTGCTTGCCCCCTTTGCGCCGCATGTGACTGAGGAGCTGTGGGAAACCTTGGGGAAACGTTCAGGAATGAGCCGGCAGGCATGGCCCGACTTTGATCCCGCTCTGGTGGCCAGTGCCGAATGGACGATTCCCCTCCAGGTAAATGGAAAACTCCGGAGTAAAATCGTGGTTCCAGCCGGGTCGACAAAGGAGCAGATCATTGCCGGAGCTCAGGGAGACCCGAAATTGGCCGAATGGTTGCAAGGCAAGGAGGCCCGAAAAATTATTTACGTTGAACAGAAGCTGGTGAATTTTGTCATCTAGCGCCAAACGACCGGCCTGTCTCTTTCAGCGGGGGAAATGCCTGATCAGCGGATGGGCGATCCTGCTGTGTCTGAGTGCCGGATGTGGATACCAATTCACGGTCGAAGGGCCCGGCCCGGTGGTCGGGGGAAGTGACGGCCTTGTTGCGCAAGGACCGCCGGTTCGTCTGGTCTTTCCGACGATAAAAAACAACAGCTTTGAACCGAACCTGGAATTTAAGTACACCAGGTATCTCCGTCAGGCCATGCAATCGGCCGGAAGCGCCGAATTTGTCGATGATGCCTCCGCCGATTTTATTGTGGAAGGGGCGATCCTGTCGGTGACGCTTCCATCGCTGGCCTTTTCTCGCACGCAGACACAGGAAAGCCGGGTGATGGTGACGGTGATGCTGAACGTCAAGGATCGGAAAACCGGAAAAGTGGTGTGGTCTCAAAGGGGAACCAGTACAGCGGAATTTTTTGTGGGAGCCACTTCGACGTCAAGTTCCTCGAGCGGATTGCAGTTTAATCGGGTCTTGCAGGACCGGGCGCTTGAGCAAGCGGGGCAGCAGGTGGCTGCCGATTTAGCCGATCAATTTTTGGGGGCCAGGGAACAGGGGGTTTTTGAGAGGGATAGAGGGAAGGCGGTTCCGGCTCCGCCATCCATGGGACAGGATTCCCCTGAAATTTTGGAACCACAAGGAGATCTCCTGCCTCCTAATTCGTTGATGCCTTGAGCAACTGAATTGTCTGGCAGGGTTGTCTCCGTTTTGCGCTAATTCACCGTGAAAGTTCATGAACTTGAAAGTCAGATTGCCCGGCAAGGGTTATCCCCTCTTTATTTGGTTATCGGGGAGGAGCCCTATTTCCGCGATCAGGCCTTGAGCATTCTTCGTTCGACGGGTCAGGAAACTTGTGCTTCAGAGTCATCTGGCGATTCAAGGGCCAATGATTCCTCCCAGATGTTTCATGTCGATGTCCTCTATGGCGATGAAACGGATGCGTCGGAAATATTAGCCATTTCTGAAGAGGCCTCGTTTTTTTCACTGAGGCGACTGCTCATCATTAAATGGGCAGATAAACTCTCTGCTCGAGATGGGGAAGCCCTCATCCCCTATTTTAAAACACCCCATGAAACGACGACGTTGGTCATCACGGCGCCCAAATTGGACGGGCGGACGAAGTGGGTTCAAGAACTGAAGAAACGGGCTACGGTGGTTGAGTGCGCTCCGGTATTTGAGGGGCAGCGAGCTGGGTGGGTTTCGCAGCGAGCGCGAGAATTAGGCTTGCAGCTGGAAGATAGTGCCCTAGAAATGTTGAAAGATCAGGTCGCCGAAGGGTTGTATCGGACTGCCGGTGAATTGGAGAAATTGGTGGCGTTTATGCCAAAGGGGCAACGTGTCCGGGCGCAGGATGTGGAAACCGTCAGAGGGAAGCCTCCGGGTATTTCCGTGTTTGATTGGTCGGAAGCCGTCGCGCGAGGGGATCAGGGACGAGCATTGGACAT
>DOFS01000618.1 GCA_003523945.1 Nitrospiraceae bacterium
TTGCGAAATAGTAATATATATATTACACTATAGGGAGTGGCTATCCGATACACGATTGAAGAATACATCACCAAAGACGGCAAGACACCATTTCTTGATTGGGTCAACCACCTGAAAGATCAGACGGCTCAAAGAAAAATCGCCGTCCGATTACGCCGAGCCAGTTTTGGTAACTTTGGCGATTGTAAACGGATCAAAGGGGCTCTAGGCTTATGGGAAATGCGAGAACATTACGGAAGTGGATACCGTATCTATTATTGTATAAAAGAGGAGACGGTGGTGTTATTGCTGGCGGGATCGACCAAAAAAGATCAGTCAAAAGCGATCGCGAAAGCCAAAAACTATCTTGCGGATTTCGAAAGGAGACATCGTCATGACTAAAAAGGTCAGCCAACCATTGGAGTTTGGCAATCTCGAGGTGCTGAAAGACCCGGAACAGGCCGCTCTTTACCTGGAGGAAATCCTCGCTGATGGAGATATAGACTTATTCAAAGAAGCATTAAAAGATGTCGCCGCTGCAAGGGTCGGCAATATGACGACATTGGCCAAGAAGACCCATCTCGCCCGGGAAGCCCTCTATACCTCTCTCTCCAGAAAGGGCAATCCCCGTCTCGATACACTCACCAAAGTTTTAGATGCCGCAGGACTTCGTCTAACCGTAACCACCGCGTAAAGCAACCAGCGTAAGTAGGGGCTCGGGCCCCTTTCCCCATTCCACTCACTCCAGCGCTTCAAGCATCTCTGACTTGCCCTCTTACACTTTCGAGAGAACAGTTGTCAGTATCCGTTCACAAGCAGGACCTTGATACAATGAATTTAGGTAGAGAATCCCGCCTCTCTCACCTCTACCATTTGTCTCGTGTGCACATTCTTCCACGTATTCCACTATCCTCCACAACACCGCAATCTTGTCAACTTCACAACTTCTCGGTTCTCACTCTTCATGGCTGGGAAACAAGCCAAGGTCATCTCCGAAGAATTTTTACAAGAGGCATTGACGTATGTGGAACACCACACGCAACATCCTCTCCGTAATCGAGTCATGCCCTTGCCCTCTCACAAAGCCGGACTTCGAGCCAAAGAAATTAGCGCCTTACAATGGACCATGGTCACGGATGGGAAAGGGCACCTGCTTGATGTCCTCAGTCTCCCTGACTCCGCGACCACGGGTAACAGCGGACGGACCATTCCCCTTCATCGCCAATTGCATGCGGCGTTAGCCTTTTTTATGAAGGAACAACCACCCCAGCAATCAGCTCCCATTATTCGATCCGCTCGTAAAGGACCGCTGACCGCAGCAAATGTCGTCAATTGGTTTTGGTATCTCTATCGCAGACTGGGATTCAATAGATGTAGCACAGTGTTTTAACTTTCAACTAAGACATTTGAGAAATCCCGGAATATCCAGAATATATGGTTCTGGTCTGAGAGCGTTACCATGTGCGTCTGGAATCTATCTTGGGTTTTTCCAGTAAAAACTCGGTGCGAGATGAACGACTCGCACTTGCGAACCCAATGCTGGTGTCAACGTGCTTTTCGGTGTTGCCGGGTTTCGCCCCGGCAGCCGAGGCCCTTTTGTTTCGGCAAAAGGCCCCAAAAGCAGTGACGCCCAGTCTGGCAGGAATCGGATGGGACGGTCGCCAGCCTTCGGAGGGCGGACCAACGCGCTGCTCTCAAACAAGGCCCGCCAGCACAGGAAAGCGTCTTTCCCTCTGGCCAGACGGCAGGCGTCGAATCCTTGGAAGACGAACATTTCATGGATTCTCAGGAGAGACCAAGAAGCCCGATATTCTGAATGATCCGAATTCCCTCGCCTCTTTAGGAAAAGGATAGGACGAGGGAAAGGTCCTATTTGATAGGTAAAACCCTACAGTCACTTCGGACGAGTAACGTTTATGACCAACCCAGATCGAAAGATCTCAGAGGCGGGTGGGAGTATAATTGAGGTTCAACAATTGGCAGGGCATGCCTATTTCACGACGACTCACTGTGATAAATCTTGCTAAAAGGAAGGGGGTTGATTTGATTTAAGGCAAGGTCGACTTATGAGAACCCCCATTTATATCCGGAAGGAGGCCGGAGCGCTCTCCCGTAAATATCTTACACACTCATAGGCAAATTGCACTTGAAGCTCGCTCCACGAAGAACACGTGAGCACCCTTGATAATTGGGCGGCACCTGGGAGGATGCCCATTCCGCTTGCGGCATGCCCGGATGGTACAATCTCAGCGGTCACAGTTCTCACGTCTTTTGTGTTACCTGCTATCCATGAACCTCGTGCCCCCTTGTGGTCTGTTGCTCTTCAATGGGAACCCTTTGGGTTAAGAGCGCCTCAAATGCTTTGGCGAGTCCTGGCTGATGTTGTCCTTCTGATCCACTTCGGCTTCATTGTCTTTGTCTTGTTCGGGGGAATCCTCACGATTTGGTGGCGCTGGATCCCCTGGATTCATTTGCCAGCCGCATCCTGGGCGGCGGCCCTGGAATTTGGGGGGTGGATCTGCCCCCTGACTCCCCTGGAAAACCGGCTCCGTCAGGCCAGCGGTGACGCCGGGTATGCCGGGGGATTTCTTGAGCATTATGCCTTGCCCGTCATTTACCCCTCAGGGCTCACGCCGGAGATTCAAATTGTTTTGGGGTTCATCGTCGTGTTTTTTACGCTTGGGACCTATGGGTTTGTGTGGTGGCGAAAAGCTTCAGGCATATAGTTTTCCTCAGTCAACCCTGTGGCTACAAACGGCCTGCCTCCAATTAATTTTCACACGGCATAAAAATTAAAGTCATTTATTAGGTTTAACTTTAACTTCATCCTATCAACAAAATACTTTCACCGCTCTCATAAAGGCGAATGCCTACTTTAACGGCAAACAGAACTCAGGCATTTTCACGATTGATGGATTGTGGAAACTGCCCATTTCGTCTTAGGCTCAAGAGAACCGACAACAAAGATCTTAAAGCTTAAATTAATCTAAAGCTTTAGATTTTAACAGGAATTACCATTGGTCCGTTTCTCCTAATCCTGAGCACTCCTGCCTTAACGCCAACACTCACTTCCCGCTATGCGGTTTGTTCGATATGCGGCAGGAATTTTCCATTCCAGGTCATGACGACCCGGTCCTCTCCCTTATCCCCTTTTATCTTCTGGACCGTGAGTTTAAAATCAATCGCCGACATAATCCCATCACCGAACTGCTC
>DOFS01000616.1 GCA_003523945.1 Nitrospiraceae bacterium
TCCGGGGGGATTCGGTTCTTGCTAGACAGGTCCTCAAGGAGGATGATTATGTCGATGAACTGAATGAACAAATTTTCCGTGAATTGTTGTCCTTCATGATGGAAAATCCCCAAACGATTTCGCGCGGGATCCGGCTGTCGTTTATCTCGAAATATATTGAACGCATTGCCGATCATGCAACGAATGTGGCGGAACTGGTGGTGTATATGGTGGAAGGAAAAATCATCCGCCATATGATTCCGACCTAACGCAGTCGTCCTGCCCTCGTTTTTTTCTCATTCTCTTCTCCTTTTGTCTTGTTTCAGCTTCTGCGTCTTCTGTCACAAAAAATTTACCTGTCTGTGACAGGGGTGTCATTTCTCCCACGTATGGTGTGGGTATGAAAAATCATCACCAAACACCAGCGCATGCGGAAGGAGAATGCTATGCAAAAATGGGTTGACACACGTGGAGGTTCTTCACGGTATTCCCAAGGGCAGGCTACTAACTTACGTTCACAGGGCTCTGCTTCACTTTGGTCTCTGGTCTTGGCAGGTGGACATGGGGAGCGTCTTCGGCACTATACCGAACAGTGTTTCGGTGCATATCGGCCGAAGCAATATTGTGCCTTTCTGGGAAAGCGATCAATGATCCAGCATACGTGGACCCGGGCAAAAGCCCTCAGTCTTCCTCACCAGGTTGTGACGGTGATGGATCAATCACATTGGGGTTATGTGCGAACCCAATTGATTCAGGAATCCCTGGGCCGCTTGGTCTGGCAACCCGATAATCGAGGAACCGGACCCGGAGTGTTTCTACCGCTCTCCTATATCCGAGCGCATGATCCTCATGCGACGGTAGTTTTGTGGCCCTCTGACCATTTTATTTTCCCCGTTGAGCCGCTTATTCAGGTGATCCGCGATGCGGCGGCCTTGGTCCAGCAACACCCTCATCGTATGGTGTTGTTGACTGTTCCTCCTCAATCGCGGGAGCAAGACTATGGGTGGGTGATTCCGGGTGATCGTATTCCGCATTCTGGAGGGAGCCGCCTCAGGGAAGTACGGAGATTTGTGGAGAAACCCAAGGGTTCCCAGCTTGAGGACATCGCCCTGAGTGGGGGGCAATGGAATACGTTAGTGCTCATAGCCAATGTTCAAACCTTATGGGAGGCCGGCCGTCAGTGCATTCCAGAAGTCGTGATGCTTCTTGAAGAGCATGCGGGTGGGATTGGAACCTCAAACGAACATCAACGATTACTGCATCTCTATCGGACAATGCCCACCAGAAATTTCTCCAGTGATCTGTTGTCGCTGATTCCTCAGCAATTACACATGATGGATCTGACCGGGGTTTGTTGGAGTGATTGGGGAAGGCCGGAGCGCATTCAGGAGACCCTTGCATATATGAGAGGGCATGAACTCTTTGAAGCGAAGGGCCAGTCGGCTCGACAGACCTGGATGAATGCTGGTCAGCAGAAGACGGTGCAGGGAGAATTTACCGTTGTTTCGGGATAAAAACCTGATGACCTAATGAGAATTATGTGATGGCGGACTGGCTGATCATTTGGCTCATGGTTGACAGATATTCTGATGACCCGGGAAATGATGAATGGCCAGACCCGCTTATCGGGTCTAGGTGTATGGAGATGTTCCAAGAAAAGAGAGGGAATGTATGAGCAGAGTTAGATTGGAAGGTAAGAGAGACCGTGCCCCGAATGCTTCCTCGCAGGACAAATCTGGTACGATCCAATTGCGGTGCCGAAGTTGTGGTCTGGAGTGGGAGCCCGCTTATTATCAAGAGGGATGTCCACTGAGGGAGTTGGAAACGGTGTTTCTTTCTGAAGATTGGTTTTTGGTGCCTAACGAAGCCAGCAGTTAATTTCGGCAGAGGCGCGGAGGTGTGGTGGCCTACCTGAAAGGAAAACATGGCCTGTCCTTCACAGTCTTCAGAATGAAGGCGGCTTGGTCTGCTTCCCTTTCCAGTTTGCAATAAACCAATCCTGGGCCTGGAATGGTGCTTCGTTTTGCAATGGCTTGACGCGAGTATAGGTTCCATTGGCTTGGAGTTGTCGCGTATGCATGTTGTCTTTCAGGTAGGGACGTAAGACGGTTTCAACAATGAAGGTTCGCAGTGTGGGATTCTCAATGGGAAACAAAATTTCAACCCGCCGGTCCATATTGCGGGGCATGAGATCCGCACTCCCCAGAAATAATTCATCCTGCCCTCCGTTACGAAAATAAAAACAGCGAGAATGCTCAAGGAATCGTCCCACGAGGGACGTGACCGTAATGGTCTGGCTGAGTCCAGGAATCCCGGGGCGGAGCCCGCACATCCCACGGACCATGAGCTCAATCCTGACCCCTGCTTGAGAGGCTCGATACAAGGCCTGAATAGAGGCTTTGTCTACGAGTGAATTCACCTTGAATGCCAGGTAGCCGTCTCCATGTTGTTGTTGGCGTGATATTTCCCGATTGATTCGTTCGATGATATTCGTTCGAATCCCCACCGGCGCAACCAAAAGTTTGGCGTATGAGTCTTTTTTTGAATACCCGGTCAAGGCATTGAACAGGTCGGTGACATCTTCGCCGAATACCGGATGGCAGGTAAATAAACTAAAGTCGGTGTAGAATTTTCCGGTGATGGGGTTGTAATTGCCGGTTCCGAGATGCAGATATCGACGAATGCCATCTGACTCCCGGCGAACGACCATGCAGACCTTGGCATGTGTTTTCAGGCCCAGGACACCATACACCACATGCACGCCTTCATCCTCTAATTTTCTTGCCCATTCAATATTGTTTTCCTCATCGAATCGGGCTTTGAGTTCCAGGAGTACGGCAACCTGCTTGTCATTTTGCCGGGCTTCCATGAGGGCGTCTACCACCGGGGAGTTGATGCCCACTCGATACAGGGTCTGCTTGATCGCTAACACATGTGGATCCAGAGCGGCTTGTCGAATGAAATCGACGACGGGTGAAAAGCTATCGTATGGGTGATGGAGGAAGATGTCTTCGCGTTTAATCAGTGCAAACAGGGATTCCTTTGAGGTGGGGTCGTGCAGAATATTGGGGTAATGCGGTGAAAATTTCAGATCCGGTCGCTCAATGGATGTGAGTTCAAGGAGATTCGAAAGGCCGAGACGGAAATCATAGGTGTAGACTTGATAGGGCGCTAAATTCAGATTTCTGACCAGGATATCTTTGATGGAATCCGGCATATGCCGGTCCAGTTCCAATCGTACCACTGACCCGAATTGGCGTAAATCAATTTGTTCCTCAATGGCAGCCAGCAGGTCGCCGGCTTCATCTTCTTCGATTTCAAAATCTGCATCCCTGGTGATTCGGAAATAATAGGAGGCCTGAATCGTCAGGCCCGGAAACAATAAGTCCAGATTGGCTGCGATGATGTCCTCCAGCCACACAAAGTTGGTACTTTCCGCCCCGGGGGCTAACCCCATTTGTTCATCATCCGATACCTGGGATTCGTCTGGAATTCTGATCAATCGTGGGAACAGCGACGGAACCTTAATGCGCGCGAAACATTCTCCACGATCAGGGTCGTGGGCCACGACGGCCAGGTTGACTGTGAGGTTGGAGATATGGGGAAAAGGGTGGCTAGGGTCAAAGGCCAAAGGGGTCAGCGCGGGAAAAATTTCCTTTCGAAAATATCGGCGGAGTAGGGATCGTTGTTTCGGTTTGAGGTCTTGATAGGGGAGAATGCGGATACCCGCGTCCACCAGTCTGGTAAATATGTCTTCCTGCCAGCACCGGCTTACTCGGGCAAAGCTTTGAAGAAGGGCCTCCCGGATATGCCCTAATTGATCCGAAGGACTCATCCCATCCAGTGCGGCTTCCAGGACCCCGCTGGACAACTGTTCGCGCAGTCCCGAGATCCGGATCATGAAGAATTCGTCGAGATTATTAAAGAAAATTGAAAGAAACTTGACTCGTTCCAGTAGGGGGTGGCTCGGATCTTCTGCCTCTTCCAGGACCCGTTTATTGAACTCCAGCCAACTCAATTCCCGGTTTAGATACAACTTGGGGTCATCAAGATTGTCGATAACTTCCGGTGTATTGGATGCCTTCGGTTTTGTCTGATGAGTCATGATCAGATCTCCTATTATGCCTTTTATGAGTTAAGAGGCATTGTACCTGATTAGGGTTATTCCGTCCCATCATCATCAAACGGGTATATGGAGACGTAAACAGTTTGAAGAAGATTGGGCGTAAGGCGCTAAAGTTTTTTTCCTCGTTTTTCAAGTTTTTGCCATTGTTTCGGGATTTGCTGATACACCTGAGATTGCTGATTTCGTAAGCGTTCGACGATTAGTCCTGTGACATAGGCGATTCCGGTTCCCCGTGAGTGTTGTTGGAGGGCAAGGAGCCGTTGCTCAGCAACCA
>DOFS01000049.1:0-3358 GCA_003523945.1 Nitrospiraceae bacterium
TGCCATGGGAGGTCATGTCGAACACCGGTGAGAGTTTATTCAGAGTCTTAAGTTTCTCAATGTTGTCTGCATCGATATTGACCTTAAAATTGCCGAGAATATTCTGAAACCCGCTCCTGACTGTATTCGATATGCCCAGGAATCCTCTGACATCCAAGTCGCCCTCGAGTTCCGATTCTATAGCTTCAAGGGTAAATCAAGGTCGTCGTCAGGCATCCCCCCAATGCATGTAAAGTGTTGAGGGAAATCTAAATCTTTCTAATTTGAAAGGGTATGGCCCAATAAAAACCTCCCCACCCATTTCCGGGCAAGGAGGTTTCGGAAGAGGAGCAACGGTTCGCAGGGATGCGCAGGAGGACACAGCCGTGCCGATTGAGTCCGCACGGGGTCAGCAAGAAAGCTCTGCAGCGTGAAGGAAGTTTGTTAAAACGTTTCGAAAAAAGTCTTTCGAAGGAGTAACCCACGAAAGACTCTTCACGACAGCATTATCGTTGGAATGCCAACGCCTCGATTGGTAGTGAATTTTGGGATCGACTAACTACCCCTCGGGAAAAGAAGTCAAGCCGTACTGCATTGGTTGCCGGGCAGGGCGAGAAAGTGCCTACGGTCTCGAGCGTCACGGACGATGGCCGGATGGACATTGCCCCGACTGGTAGCATGGAAGAAGGCCAAAACAATTTCACCATTCGAGAAAAATAGCGTGTAATGCTTTTTTCTGATAATTTAATTCATTAAATAAAAAGTTACCCCATGGGAGAAGAGTTCAATAAATATGGGCTGAGTAGGTACATCCCTGAGAATGTACGTCGACAAATTCGGAAAGAATCTGGATTTGGGTGTGTTATATGTGGAGGAGCATTTATTACTTATGAGCATATTGACCCTACCTTTGCGGAGGCTAGGGAACATGATCCCCAAAAAATGACCTTATTGTGTTGGGGGTGTCACGGTCGAGTAACAAAAGGTGTGTGGTCGAAAGACAAGGTGCGATCAGCTCAACAAGCTCCGATTACTTTCAGGAACGGATGCGCAAATGATGCCTTTGATTTTCGTGATCCATTCGAATTATTCCTAGGTAATAACCATTTTCAGGATGTAAGTTGTATTGTTCGTAAAAGCTCAGGTGAAGAATGGTTAAAAATCGAACCACCGGAAGATCCTGAAGCCCCTCCTCGCATAAATGCTAAATTTTATGGTTTTGATGGACTACCCGACCTAGAGATAATAGGAAACGAATGGACCTGTTCAACAGACGTTTGGGATCTGAGAACGGAAGGTAATAGAATCGAAGTCTACAAAGCGAAGAATCAGCTTTTACTACGCCTTAAAGCCAAGCCTCCACATGGCTTAGGAATTCAATACCTAAAGATGCTTTTTCTAGACACTGGGATTGAGGTGGGAAATGATGGAAAGGTGGATTTTATAATTAAGGGTAAAAAACCATTCAATATTGATAGTTCAATGGTTAGCGGTGCCGATTCGGTATTTTTGGTGCCCTAATTTGATCCAGAGGAGTGCCATGCCTGTCTACGAATACAAATGTACTCAATGTGGTGAACAGGCCGAAAAAAAGTTTTCAATTGCTTCACGTGCAGATTTAATTGCTTGTAAAATGTGTGATGGGGAAATGCGGCGTATCCCTAGTAGCTTCGGCACTTCTGGAAAATCAAGCACTACCCATACTGCGCCAAATTTGCATGCCACAAAAAATTTTCAATCAGCAAATCCCTCAAGAGGAACTGGTTTGAGTATAGGTGTGGGGCAAAATATTAAGATTGAAAACTGTACTTTTAGGAATATGGGTGTAGGAATTTCTATGTCAGATGAGGCGAAAGTCCAAATGAGTGGAATCAGATTTGAAAAGGTTAATTTTCCCCTTGAAGTAAAAAACGATTAAAACTCACACTTCGGGAGTATTTATTAATCAAACGCACCCCCCCAAATGCCTCATGTTGGAAAATTTTAAAAAAGTAACAAACCCCCTAACCATTATCGCCATTTTCGCAGCACTCGTAGAAATTTTGGGAACAATTTCTCTTGGTATTGTGACACCCAATAATGAGTATTTGATTGTGCTATTTATTATTTTATTTCCAATTCTTTTAATTGGATTGTTTTTTTATACTCTTAATTTTAATAACAGGGTCCTTTATGCGCCGAGTGATTATCGAAATGAAGCAAATTTCAATCTAGCCTCTAATATTGAACCCGAACAGTCTCCTGCAAATAGTATTATGTTTAACTCAAAAACTGGAGGAGAGAATCGTGATTAAGAATATCCGCAATTATTATAAAAATACAAAGGTAGCCCTCGATAATAACGAGTTTTCCTATTGCACCTTTGAAAAATGCGTCTTGGAATTTTCCGGAACAGGTCCCGTGGCTCTTACAAATTGCACCTTTGATAAAGTCACCTGGACTTTTTCCGGTCCTGCTGAAAATACCTTAAAATTCATGAAAGCTATGTATCATGGAATGGGGGAGGGCGGTCGGCAGGTAATCGAAAAGACATTTGAGGAGATTAAGGCGAACAATCAAGAAAGTAATGCTGAATAACTTAATTTTTTGTTAGTTGATTTTTTCATGATATAACACCTCCAATACCCGGTCCCTTCCTTTATTTAATTCTTGAAGACCCTTAAAAAATGCCAAGCTTAAAATAGTGGGTAGGTCTTGCTATCACCCATCCGTCAACTGCGCTACGTCTACCGACGAGGAATAGCTCGAAGCACCCGATTGGGCTGATGCTGCGACCAAACTCTGTGGAAATCCAATTAATCTGGCCGATGAGCAAGTCTCAGCGCGGTCCGCCACAACACTTGGCCACGGAGGTTCGATAGTGCTCCTGCCTAGGCCTGCTCTTGCGCTCCCCTTGAAAAGACCGCTCTTCCATATTCGGTAGGTGGGCTTATAATGGTATGATCAACCGAGCAGGCCCCGAAGGAATTGGGAATACTATGAGCCGAATCAACATTTTAGAATTTGGCGGTCACCAGCTTTCGGAATTGCTTCCCCCTAGTAGCCGGGTTTTGTGGTATTGATCTCCCCAGGCAATGAACTCCCGGTCACTTTGACAATAACGTGCCATATTTAAGGCTACCTCATTACCGGGCAGTCTCCGGTTTGCCGACTGACGCCGAAGCCCATCGTTCATTCACTCAGAAAGCAGACTGTACAGGATGACAACAGGTTGGCAAAAAAGTGAGTGGAACAAAGCACCTGCCATGTGGGCCGTTGCCGTACTTATGCTGGGTGCATTGTTTGCCGGATGCACAAACGGGAGCGGTGGGGATGACATTCTAGAAATTAAGTTCTGGGCGATGGGTCGTGAAGGGGAGATTGTTCCTGAGGTGCTCAA
>DOFS01000049.1:3461-4374 GCA_003523945.1 Nitrospiraceae bacterium
CTGAGGTGCTCAAAGAGTTTGAGCGCGAGAATCCGGGGGTTCGCGTCATTGTCCAGCAGATTCCCTGGACCTCGGCCCATGAAAAACTGTTGACGGCCTTTGCCGGAGACGCCCTTCCTGATGTGGCCCAGATGGGCAATACCTGGATAGCGGAGTTTGCGGCGCTGGATGCCGTTGCCGGGCTGGACGAAATGGCCGAGGCCTCGTCCGTGATTAAGGAAGAGGATTATTTCCCGGGGATCTGGGCGACGAACGTCGTCGGCCATTCATTGTACGGGGTGCCCTGGTATGTGGATACGCGGTTGCTTTTTTACCGGCAGGATATTCTAAAGGCTTCCGGGATTGGTCGCCCTCCACGTGACTGGGCTGAATGGATGCAGGCGGCAACGGCGGTGAAGGAACATGTTGGAAAGGACAACTTTGCATTTTATGTCCCACTGAATGAATATGAGATGCAGGTGTCCCTTGCTCTTCAGCAAGGGGTGCCGTTGCTGCGGGACGGTGACCGGTATGGCAATTTTTCCAGCCCTGAGCTGGTGGCTGCCCTTGATTTTTATCTCGACTTTTTCCGCAAGGGACTAGCACCCCCTTCCAGTGAAACCGATATTGCCAATGTGTGGGATGAATTTGCACGCGGCCACTTTACCTTCTACCTGACCGGGCCGTGGAATATCGGCGAATTCCGCCGCCGGTTGCCTGCCGATCTGCAGGATAAATGGATGACGGCCATCCTGCCGGGTCCTTCGGGTCCTGGTGCCTCGACAGCGGGGGGTTCCAGTCTGGTGGTGTTTAAACATTCAGCGCATAAAGATGCGGCATTCCGACTGGTGGAATTCCTGTCCCGTCCAGAAATCCAGCAGCAGTTTTACGAGATCAGTGGGAATCTGCCGCCGCGTCGGTCAAGCTGGCGCGG
>DOFS01000531.1 GCA_003523945.1 Nitrospiraceae bacterium
TGAATTTGTGGGAGATAGGTCTCTACAGGAGTAGCCAGAACGATTAAATCCGATTGGCTCACCGCGTCATGGGGCTCCAGGAAAAACTGGTCAATGGCACCCATTTGAATAGCTAATTCAAGATTTTCCTGTCGGCGGCCGATCCCCACGACGGTTTCAGCCAGGCGCTGCTTTTTAAGCGCAAGACCGAGAGAGCCGCCAAGCAGGCCTATTCCGATAATGGTCACGTGTCGAAACAGGGGTTCTGAATGGGAAGTCGACATGATGAAAGGTAGGAGCCGTGGAATCACAGGAGAACAATCAGAGTTCCCGACCGAGAGCCTTCGCCACCTTTTGTAAATCATTCATGAGTTCGGTAAACCGGCTTGGCTTCAGCGATTCCTCTCCATCGCACAACGCACATTCCGGATTGGAATGTACTTCAATCAACAAGCCGTCAGCCCCAGCTGCAATCGCAGCTTTGGCCATGGGAGCGACAAGTTTCCAATTGCCCGTTGCGTGACTCGGATCCACGATGACCGGCAGGTGCGTCATTTCCTTTAGCGTGGGCACCGCACTCAAATCGAGCGTATTGCGGTATTGGGTCTCAAAGGTGCGAATCCCCCGTTCACACAACATCACATTTCGATTACCACGGGACATAATATATTCCGCGGATAAAAGTAACTCCTTAATCGTGGCCGACAGCCCACGCTTCAACAAGACGGGTTTGTCATAGGCCCCGACTTCTTTTAAGAGCTCAAAATTCTGCATATTCCTGGCGCCAATTTGGATCACATCCGCTTTTTCCAAAAAATGTCCGAGGTCACGTGCATCCAAAATTTCACTCACCACCGGAAGACCTGTTTGTTGCCTGGCTGCCGCCAAAAACTCCAATCCTTCCTGTCCCAAACCCTGAAAAGAATAAGGGGATGTGCGAGGTTTGTACGCCCCGCCGCGTAAAATTGTGGCGCCGGCCTTCGCCACTTCTTGAGCGATACCCACCGTAATTTCCAATTTCTCCACCGCACAGGGACCAGCCATAATGACGATCCGGCTTCCCCCAACTTTCACGCCTGCCACGTCAATCACGGAATCCTGTTTTTGGAATTCACGGCTCACTAACTTCCAAGGAGAAAGAATCGGGGTCACGCTTTCCACCCCGGGGAACACACTCAAAGGTTGGCCTTGGAGCACCCGGTCATCGCCTAGCACCGCCACTATGGTCCGTTCTTCGCCCTTTGTGATTTGGGTAGTCATCCCTAAGGAACGAAGACGATCAATCAGGTGGTCCATATCCTGCTCGGTGACTTCCGGCTTTAAGACAATAATCATGGGATCCTCAGTATCTTTACCCTACGAGACCGTGGAGAGCACTCGGGCCAGAGATTCAAGAAATCGACGATTTTCGGTCGGTTGACCAATAGTCACCCGGAGCATTGGCCCACGAATATGACGCACAATCACACCTTCCCGAAGCAACGCGTCATAGGCACCCTTTCCGTCCATACCTACATTGAAATACAGAAAGTTGGCTTGACTGGGAACGGGCTCCAATCCCATGGCGCTCAGTCTTTCTTCCAGAAACGTCATTTCGGCTTCATTCATCGCCCGGCTTTTAGCCACATGCTCGTCATCGGAAAGAGCCGCTCGTGCGGCTTCTTGAGCTAAACTATTCACGTTAAAGGGGGGACGAACCCGGTTCACATACCCCGCAATTTCTTTGGTCGTACATCCATAACCCACGCGCAATCCGGCCAGCCCATAAATTTTCGAAAAGGTCCGCAGCACCACAACCGGCCGCCCCTCCCGAACATACTGCAAGCTATCCGGAAAATCGGGATGTCGCACGTACTCATAGTATGCCTCATCAAACACCACGACCACATGATCGGGGAGCCGGGAGAGGAACCCATCGATTTCCCTTGTCGACAGCATGGTTCCGGTGGGGTTATTCGGGTTGCAGAGAAAAAAGAGGCGCGTGCGATCGGTAACCGCGTCAACCATGGCTGCCACATCATGGACCCAATTTTTTAAAGGCACTTCTACCGGCACACCATGCCCTCCCAACACAGAGAGCTTGTACATCACAAAGGTCAGATCGGCCATCACCGCCTCATCACCCGGTGAGAGAAACGCACGCACTAAGAGACTAATGATTTCATCTGACCCATTGCCCACCAGAACCTGATCATCGGGAATCTTCCACCGCTCGCCTAATGCCTGACGAAGATAGTGAGCCCCCCCATCCGGATACCGGTGAAGCGACGCTGATGCCCTCTCTAACACATGCAGCGCATTCGGCGAAGGTCCCCAAGGATTTTCATTGGAGGCTAGTTTAATCGCCTGGCTAATCCCGAGTTCCCGCTCCAATTCGTCCAGGGGTTTTCCTGGAGAATAGGGGGTTAATGACGCAATTGTGGGATGAACACGCAATGACATAAGTTCAGGTTCTTTCTCTTGAGGGCTTCCAGGAAAATCGAGGAAATTCCTTTCCAATTCTCGGTGTCCGAATCACGAGGTAGAGCCTATTGGTGGGAAGAATACGACCCCAGAACCTTCATCAATAAACAACGAGACTTCACTTCCTCCAGGGCTTTCTTGACCCGATCATCGTCCTGGTGACCTTCCAAATCCATATAAAACAAATACTCCCATACTTTTCGTCTAGTGGGCCGTGATTCAATTTTAGTCATACTAATGCCGTACGACGAAAACGGGCGGATCAGATCATACAAGGCTCCAACCCGGTCTTTGGCTGAGACAATGATCGACGTTTTATCACGGCCGGTTCGTTCGGCTCCCTTTTGGGATAAAATGAGGAACCTGGTAAAGTTATGAATGTTATCTTCAATCCGGGATCGCAGAATGTTCAACCCATACAACTGAGCAGCCAATTCGGAAGCGATAGCCCCGGCAGTAGGATCATTCACGCACCGCTCGGCGGCCCGAGCCGTACTTGGCTCTTCGGCCAAATTCACAGAAGGCAAATTGGTCTCTAACCAGTTTCGACATTGGGCAAGGGCATGCGGATGCGAATAAACCGTCTTGATCTCTTCTAATTTTTCCGCCCTGGAAAGAAAGTGATGCGATACTTCCAGCATCACTTCGCCATAAATTAAAAGCGGCGAGTCCACGAACAGATCCAAGGTATGATTGACCACCCCTTCCGTGGAATTCTCTATGGGAACCACGCCAAACCGCATCCGCCCCCGTTCCACTTCATCAAATACATCCTTGATGCTATTGACCGCCACGTAATCAGCTGATCCCCCAAACTTCCGCATCGCAGCCAAATGAGTAAACGTGGCAGGGGGTCCTAAATAGGCCACCGTCTGGGTTCCTTCCAGGGAAAGGGACGCCGACATAATTTCCCGGTAAACATGGCGGAGGGCTTCACTGGGAAACGGCCCTGGATTTTTGCGCATCAACCGTTCCACGATCGCCACTTCCCGACCTGGTGTATGAAGATGGGCGGAAGAATCCTGTTGTTTTTTCAGGTGCCCAATTTTAATGACATATTGGGAACGCTCATTCAATATGTTGAGAATCTCATCATCAAGCCGGTCAATCTCTTGACG
>DOFS01000626.1 GCA_003523945.1 Nitrospiraceae bacterium
TTGATCATAATCTATGTCTTGCTTGCCGTGCCGTTTCGTAGTTACCTGCAACCAGCCATTGTGATGACATCCATTCCGTTCGGGTTGGTTGGTGCGGTGATCGGCCACATGATCATGGGCTACAACATCAGCATCATCAGTATGATGGGAATCATTGCGCTTGGCGGAGTAGTCGTCAATGATTCCTTAATCATGATCGACTATGCCAATACCAAGCGCCGGGAGGGGCAGAATGCGTTTGAGGCCATCTGTCAGGCCGGCATCCGCCGGTTCCGCCCCATCCTGTTGACCACCCTCACCACCTTTGGCGGATTGGGTCCCATGATTTTCGAAACGTCCCGGCAGGCACGATTCATGATTCCCATGGCCATTTCATTGGGATTTGGAATTCTTTTTGCCACCGCCATCATGCTCGTGCTCATTCCCTCTCTCTATCTGGTCGTGGAGGATGTGTTGGGCCTGTTCACCGCTCCCGTCAACACGCCTTCCCCTGAAAAAGTTCAGAATGAACCGGAAACCATCGTTGCGAAGTGAGAGAGGGTCTATTGAGGGAGCCAAAAAGCATTTCCTCCGTCAGCATATTTTTGAAAGGAAATTTGTGGAAATGCCCGGATATGATGAAATCTCCTTTGGGCTTCACTCAACTCCCCTCAGGCGGGACGATCCGCTGTCGCATGGCAGGACCTGATCCCAAGCACAAGTCTTCTCCCTAATGTTTTTTTGCCTGTCTGATCATTTCCGAGTAGACTGGGGCACAGTACGAAATCAGAATGTTCCTGTTGAATACTTATTCACTCAACAGGGATTCGATATCAATGATCGACGGGAATGATCAAAACAGTCGTCCAGCAAGACCGCAGCCATTTTGGCGCGCGGAGCGTACTTTTAGTGCGTGAGCACGGCAAAATGGCGAGAACGCCGCTGGCGGCTTTTTTCAGCATTCCCAGAATGATCCACCCCTGTTGTGCCAGATTTGATGAGAAGAAGAGGTCTTGAAACGCCATGAAGTTTGCAAAATATCCCATTTCAGATGCTTTGAAAAACAACCTGTCCCGACTCGGGTTTGTAAAAACCACGGACATCCAATTTAAAGCCATGCCCTCGATCATGGCGGGGGAAGATGTTCTGGCCATCGCCCAAACTGGGACGGGAAAAACGGCAGCATTTGCCATCCCGATCATCAATCACATTGACCAGTGGAAAAGGAGTCAACGCTCCTATGGTATCCAATGCATTGTCATGGTGCCGACGCACGAACTGGCGATGCAGATTGGAGAAGTCTTTGCCCAACTTTCCAAACAGACCAAGGTCAAGGCGTTTGCTTTGTATGGCGGCGTTGAGCAGGACCCGCAGATACAAAGACTTCAGAATGGTATCGATGTGCTCATAACGACACCCGGCCGGCTGTTTGATTTGATCAGTCAGGGGTATGTTCTGCTTAACCACGTCCAAACCCTTGTGTTGGATGAAGCTGATCACATGCTCGATCTTGGATTTATTGGAGATATTCATGCGATCAAAAAAAAGCTGCCACAGAAACATCAAACGCTCTTTTTCTCAGCAACCATTAATGCCGACATCAAAAAACTGGCGTATTCTCAGGTGAGGAGTTCAGCAATCCGGATTCAAATCTCGCCGGACAATCGTGTCTCCAAAAGTGTCACCCACTATGTCATGTTTGTTGAAATGGATGATAAACGGTTTTTCCTGGAGCGGTTCCTGACCGATAATCCTGAGAGCCGGGTGATCGTGTTTGTCCGGACGCGAGTGCGCGCTGAACGGGTCGCCAAGGCCATGGGTCGTGTCGGAATAGAAACGCTGACGATTCATGGGGAAAAGGATCAGCGTGACCGGGCTTCGGTGATGAACGCATTTAAAACAGGGGCCTGTCAGGTTTTAATCGCCACAGATGTCAGCGCACGCGGCATCGACATTCCGGATGTTCATTATGTGCTGAATTATGACTTGCCGGATAAGGCAGAAAACTACGTCCATCGTGTCGGAAGAACCGGGCGGGGTGTCAAAAAAGGGATTGCGATTTCGTTCTGCAGCAAAGAAGAACGATTACGACTCGAGGAGATTCAGGGGTTTTTAGATCAAGAAATCGATGTTATCAAAATCACGAAAAAGGATTATGCCTTTACGGTGACACGTCCCAGCGGGGAGCCAACCTTGGAAGAGTTGCTCAAAGAAATAGAGGAGGAAGAGGAGGAGAAAAGGAAAAAAAGGAAAACAAGAAAACCTCAAAAGAAGAATAAAAAGACCTAATGGCTCGTTAAAGAATAGGAATCAATCGAAATTTTTGTGGACTGAAATTCGTTTCCCGCGCAGGTGGCCTTGAATTCAATTTATGACGTGAGTCCATCCCTTATAGAGCATGATTTCGCCTCAACCCCTTCCTATTCAGAAAAGATGACCTCTGCCGTTTGCCTTGCGAAGCCGATTCTCACTATAGACAAATAACATTTTTTTCATTCAATTGTTTAAGACTTGCCGGGTTTCGGCCCGGAAACCAAGGTCCTTTTGTTTCGGCAAAAGGACCCAAAACCATTGACGCCCAGTTCGGCCTCTTTAGATTAAGCGGACGCAGGAAACAGGAGGGCGGGCCAACTCGCCAGGCTCAAACAAAGCCCGCCAATGCTTGAAGAGCGTCCGCCAACAAGGCCGAACAGCAGGCGTCGGGTTAAAGGAAAGGAAACAAAGTATTTAATGGGGTCTGATCGTGCAATCACGCCATCCGCTTTCGGCTTCACTCAACTATCCCAAAGAGTGACCCTCCGCTGTCATATTACAAGACCTGACCCCGCACACCGACACATTGACAATATCCTGACCTACTACCAGCATCCAGTGACCAACGCGATGAGCGAGGGACTCAACAGCCAGATTCAGAAGATCAAGAGCATGACCTGCGGATTCCGAAAACTCGAGAGTTTCAAGATGGCCATCTACTTCCACTGGGTGGGGCTTGATCTGTACCCATGCTAAAGCCGGAAGCGCCATTTTGGTTGTACCAGTGAAGGTCCCGACCTCCAATTTATTCATCCAATCCGGTTATCGTTTAACTCTCATGCGAATTGCAAGAACAAAAAGACCAATTTGCAAAGGCGACCAAATGGATTGAATCACTTGAGTCCATTTGGAAACATTTTCAGTGGAAATTAATTCTGGTCGCTGAAGCGTGCCAACCTGGATACTATGGAGTAACCAATAGCACCAGCCTCGACCGGGATTGGATAAATCACCTAGCGAATAGATAACTGATGCCCCCAAAGTTCCGATTATTAATATGCCGACTGCTCGACCCCATCCAAGTCCGTATCCGCTGAACAGCCAATACAAAAATTCCAGAGAGAAGTACCGACGTCTCCTGCCTTCCTCACGTCGTCTCATTTCCATTTCCCCGTAGTGGAAATAACCCGCCTGCAATTGGTTACCTTTCCGTTGGTACTGTTCTTTCAAAATTTGATAAGACTCCCTTAAATGCTTTATTAATAAGGGATCTCCCGACTTCCGAACATGGACCTCATCTTTGAGGATGTCTCTTCCAAACCAAGATATCCCCATAGGATTCCAACGCAGCCATTGAATATTTGCCAGGTTAAATTTTTCAAAATTATTCCCTAATAAACGGCATTCACTTAAATCGCAATTTTTAATCGTAACCGGTTCTTCCTTTGCCAACAACTGGAGTGGCTTTGTCTGTGCGTAAATTTTCATAGGAAGATGAGAGAATGGACTGACGAAATTAACTTGGCCATTAACTATTAATCCATTTATGCGGAGGATATGGGGAACAGAGCTGCCAGCAATGGAAATTCCGCAGCCATTAAGATTCGAGGAATTAAGATTAACCTCAGACTCAGAAGAGAATCTCATATTTGTTAGATCAAACTGTGGCCCAAACAGACAATCTTGAATGTCTAGAGTAGAAGAAATTGTGCTTGCGTTCGCTCTGAAATTAAAAATAGATTTCGCCTGAATATTAAGCTTCCCCCTAAACTCGGTTTCATTAATCGAAATTACTCCAATCCCATCTGGACCCTTTATGTTTAGATCATTGTGAAAAATTGATCCCTCAGACATTATTTGGCTGAGATGCCCACTTAATTCAATTTCTACACGACCTACAAAAAAACAATGTTCCAGGAAATTGATGCCACTTAAGCTTTTGGACTCAATAAGAAAACCTTTTTGGAAGGTAACGTTCTTTAATTCCAAGATTGCATTAGCATCAAAAACGGTTTCCCTTAAATCTAATACATCAAGAAATTCTGTGCCTTTAATCTCAAATCGTGAGGGGAATTTCACCTTTTGAAAGTTGGTGCAGCCTTTTCCAATTAAATGATCGAATGCTTGTTGAAAGGCCACTTTGACATCCCCAACATTTTTCGATCGGGAGGAGTGAAGGATACAATCCCCCCCCTCCTTATCACGCTTTAGGCCACAAATATCCCAATGTTGGCAACGTTCTTCAGGATTCATAAATCTTTACCAATTTCTTTAAAGAACCCAGTGAACCTTAAAAAGAAAAGTTTCTGGGGTCAGGTCTTGCAATCATGCAATCCGCTTCGGCTTCACTCAACTACCCCCAAAGCGTGACCATCCGCTGTCATTTTGAAATATCTAATTCCTAGTATATTAGACGCCATTCAATGGCGACCTCAGACGGCAATCATTCTCGAAATATCAAAGGCTTGCCCAGATTTTGCTTTTCCCCAAGGTTTTTTATGCGGATGGGAATAGGACAGGCGGATTCTTGTTCAACGAGCGAAATTAGTCAAGCTGTGCGTCACCTCAGCGAGTTAGATAATTTTTCAGAAAAAACTCAAATCTGGAAATCCACGCTGTTTTTCAGGTCCGATGCCTGCCGCCCAGTCTCAGGGTCTGATGCTCTTACTGATCGGCGGGCCTGGTGTGAAGATAGCGGGTTGGCCAGCCATCAGAAAGGGACTCAAATTTTCGGCAACTTCCTTTGGCCTTGTGGTGTGGCCGAGCAGTGCAGCCGGCCCCGGAGACAAGGCGCACATTGTTCGAGCCCTTCAAGAAATCTCAGGACAAGCTCCGCGAGTTTGTGCGCCACCGGGGTCGGCGAACCGCGGAGGGTACCCGAAGGGCCACGCCACGGCCACCATGGTTTTGGGTCCTTTTGCCGAAACAAAAGGCCTGCCCTGAGCCAAGCCGAAGGGACCTCGACGGCCGGGCCGACCCCCGGCAAGAAAATTCATTGAAGCTTACAACCACTTTCCAATCCCGTTTCACTATCGATTCTTCAGGACTTCGAGGACGATAATCCTTGCATGAATTTCCCCATTCATCCCAAAGGTGAAGGAAAATCTCACAGGAGTCTAAGAAATTTGGGGGCAAGGATTTTAGAAATTCGAGTGCGGTCGCCCATAAGAGAATAGGTATCTAATTCGATACGACGTGTATCGTCATTGATACGCGCATCCCATGTGGAGTTGAGAGCAGCAGTATCAGCAAGGATATAAAGTCTAGTACCAGTAGGAGCTATCAATCGAATACCGAAAGGGTCTCTCTTGCACACCCGTTTTGAGGGGAATGGGTTTTGCTTATTCAAGCAACACCGAGGATGTTGGGGAATGAGAAAATGAGCGGAAGGTACGCAATGTATAAGTAAGGTGAGAAAGGGATCATGCTATGAGAATGTTTTGTAAAATTTTCATGTCAACAATCTGCGGAATGTTCATCGCGGTGGGTTTCTATGGGACCGTGGACGTTTGGGCCCAGTTGACCGGTTCAGACAAACTGGTGCCGGTGGTATGGAATAACGGCAAGGTCTATTTCTTCCAGGGAGGTGAGTATGCCCGATACGACATTACCCGGGATATGGCGGACAGTG
>DOFS01000174.1 GCA_003523945.1 Nitrospiraceae bacterium
AGACACTTTGATGAAGGACTGAGAAAATGGGCCTGACACATTTGACCGATATTGAACAGCTTATGGAGCAGGTGAAAGGCTATTACCCGGAGGCTGATACCAACTTCATCAGACGAGCCTATGACTATTCCGCGAAAGCTCATGAAGGTCAAACTCGACAAACGGGCGAACCCTATGTTCAGCATCCATTAGCGGTCGCGGGGATTTTGACTTTTTTGAAATTGGACGTTCCTGCGATTGTCGCTGGACTCTTGCATGACACTCTCGAAGATACCGTAGCGACAAGGGCGGAACTAGAAAAAGAATTCGGAAGTGACGTGGCCCGTTTAGTTGAGGGTGTCACGAAAATCGGGCAAATCCCCTTTAAGACTGATGAAGAAAAGCAAGCGGAAAATTTCCGCAAAATGGTTCTCTCCATGGCGGATGATATTCGAGTGGTGTTTATCAAGTTGGCAGATCGACTGCATAACATGCAGACTCTTGAGGCCTTGTCGGATGAGAAACGGAAAAAGATTGCGCAAGAAACCATGGAGATTTATGCGCCTTTAGCCAACCGGTTGGGTATGAGTTGGATTAAGCAGCAGTTAGAGGATTTGTGCTTTCAATATTTGCAACCAGACGCTTGGTCTCATTTGAAGCTACGTTTGGCCAAAAAGGATGAAGAGCGACAGGAATATATTCAATCCCTGATTCACCTGGCTCAGCAGGCGCTTTTGGACGCAGGGTTGCCTGGACAGATTGATGGACGTCCAAAACATCTCTTCAGCATCTACCAGAAAATGGAGCGCCGGTCCGTTTCTTTCGACGAGATTTTTGATTTGACGGCGGTTCGCATTGTCACGGATAACAAAATGAATTGTTATGCCATTTTGGGGTTGCTGCATTCAATTTGGCCTCCCGTACCTGGTCGTTTTAAAGATTATATCGCGACTCCACGGTCTAACTTGTATCAATCGTTGCACACCACGGTTGTTGGCCCCCAAGGAGAATATGTGGAATTCCAAATCCGGACGGCGGATATGCATCGAATCAATGAATACGGTGTGGCAGCCCATTGGCTATATAAGGAGCCTGGAAAGGTTGGCGAACGGGACGAACAGGTGTTTAGTTGGCTCAGGCAGTTTGTGGAATGGCACAAGGACCTTGCTGATAACCGCCAGTTTATGGATTCGGTTAAATTGGATTTATTCCATGATGTTGTGTTCGTGTTTACGCCAAAGGGCGAAGTGCGTGAGATTCCTGTGGGGGCCACCCCATTAGACTTTGCGTATGCAATTCACACCGAAATTGGGGATCATTGTGTAGGGGCAAAGATTAATGGAAAATTAGTTCCTCTGCGTTACCAATTAAGTAGTGGGGATATGGTAGAGATTCTGACTTCTTCCTCGCAGGTACCCCATCGGGGTTGGTTGAAATTTGTACGGACTTCCCGAGCCAAAACAAAAATTAAGCATTGGTTTAAGGTTGAAGAGCAAAAGCGGGCGCTGGAACTGGGTCGACGTCTGTTGGAGCAAGAGTTTCGGCGACACAACCTCCCCGTAGCCCAATCTCTGAAATCTGATCGGCTTTTTTCAATGGCTAAGGCAAAGGGCAGTGAAACGGTGGAAGAATTGATTCGACAGGTAGGATTCGGCCGATTGTCCCCAGATCAAATTGTGAGCCATTTCCACGAGGGGACTGATCAATCGTCTGTGCCTTCCACGAAGACCGTCCCGCTCTCCCCTCAGCATAAATTGCCTGGTCTCCTTCGGGAGGGATCTGTAAAGTTTGGAGGAACCAAAGATGTCTTGATGCAACTCTCCAAGTGTTGTAAGCCGGTTCCCGGTGAACCGATCCGTGGGTATATTACCCGGGGGAGGGGGTTGACCATTCATGCGATCGATTGTCCGAACTTTCAATCATTGGAATGGGATCACAATCGATTAGTAGAGGTGGAATGGGACTCGGAGCTTGAGGGCACCCATTCGGTTGAAGTTTCTGTTTTGACACTGGATCAAACTGGAGTGTTAGCTAAAGTCTCCGCTGGAATTTCCCAGTGTCAGGCCAATATTACCAGGGCAGAGATTTCTACGAGGGAGGATCGGAAAGCTGTGTTAGATTTTGTCATCGAGGTCAAAAATACCGCACACGTTGAACTTATCCTTCAGGAAATCCAGCGGGTTGACGGCATTCTTTCGGCCAAGCGAGTGCGAGGATGGTAGGGGCTTAAGAGGGGGTGCGGTTCCTGGGTGGAAGGGAGATGGTTAAGCGGTTTCCAGGTAAGAGTTGCAGCTTTTCTGCCATTCCGGCATTGAGTTCAAGGACCTGCCAAGACTGCTTGTGTGAGTAATGCCGTGGGCATTGGTCATCAACCCTCGTACAAATAGGGACATTTGATTCAATATGGATGATGGTTCCCTTGTTGTCCATCCATATAATATCAAGCGGGATCTTGGTGTTTTTCATCCAAAATGTCCAATACCCTAATTCTGGAAAAATAAATAGCATGCCACGATCCGGCTCCATTAAGGTCCGGTGCATCAGGCCTTGGGCTCTTTTGTCCGTGGTATCTGCGACCTCTGCGAAAATAATGGATCCCTTGGGCGTCGTGATGCTAGCAAGTCTGTCTGTCTGTGGGTCACTCATAACCCCAAAAGCCTTTTGGTGAGTTCCCATGATTAATCCTATGCTTAAGCAAAGAAGTACGAGGACCGTCCAATTCCAGCAATGAAAATTCAACCAATATGTTTGCAGGGTTGGTGGCGGCGAGTGAAGTTGCTTTAGTGGGGTATTCATTTTTTTGAATGTGACTTGAGGAGAGAGGATTTGTCAAATAAGATTTGTACCTGTCTCAAGCACCTAAAGGCATTCTCTGGGTCTTGACCAGACCATCTTTGGAAATTATAATGATCCGTTTACAGGTAGAGTGAATTTGTTCCGCTCCTGTTTTTAGAACAAAACACGAATGTTTTTGTTGATGATCTGTACATGCAGGGGCTAATTTCTGCCTTGTTTGTCTTCACTTCAAAAAGATCTTCATCTTAATAAATTCCATGATGTAATTCCAAAGCGTTAGGTATAAGACGGTCCTACTCACTCAAAGGGCAGGTACCCAAGCGGTCAACGGGGGCAGACTGTAAATCTGCTGCCATCGGCTTCCAAGGTTCGAACCCTTGCCTGCCCACCATGATTGACTGAAAAGGACGGGATCTAGTTGTTGCGATGAGATTTTCTGTTGAAAGTAATGGATTTCGAGCAATAGGGAATAATCGAAACTGCGGGCGTAGCTCAGTGGTAGAGTTCCAGCCTTCCAAGCTGGCTGTCGCGGGTTCAAATCCCGTCGCCCGCTCCATTGCTTTTGGGTGGGCTTAGATTTGAGTGATTTTTTTGAGCGAATGTCTTCGCGAGGGAGTTGGTTTAGAGCCCATGTAGCTCAGTTGGTAGAGCACGTCCTTGGTAAGGACGAGGTCACGCGTTCGATCCGCGTCGTGGGCTCCAGCAACGATTACAATTTAGGTAATTTTTAGTTTTTTTGAGGTAGGGCATGGCGAAGGCGAAATTTGAGCGGAAGAAGCCGCATGTCAATGTAGGGACGATTGGGCACGTCGACCATGGGAAGACGACCCTGACGTCGGCCTTGACGAAAGTGATGGGCGATACGGGGAAGGCCAAGTTTGTGCCCTATGATGAAGTGGCGAAGGCGAGTGAAAGCCAGGGGCGGCGGGATCCGACCAAGATTCTCACCATTGCGATCTCCCATGTGGAATATGAGACGGACAATCGACATTATGCGCATGTCGACTGCCCGGGGCATGCGGATTATGTCAAGAACATGATTACGGGGGCGGCGCAAATGGACGGCGCCATTTTGGTGGTCAGTGCCGCCGATGGGCCGATGCCGCAAACGCGGGAGCATATATTGTTGGCCCGGCAGGTGGGGGTTCCGTTTATCGTGGTCTTTTTGAATAAAGCGGATAAGGTTGAAGACAAGGAATTGTTGGAGTTGGTGGAGTTGGAAGTGCGGGAACTGCTCACGAAGTATGGTTTTCCGGGTGATGATGTGCCGGTGGTCATCGGGTCGGCGATTAAGGCCATTGAGGGGGATCAGAGTGAGGTGGGCGTCCCATCGATTATGCGCTTATTGGAGGCGGTCGATAGCTATATCCCGACTCCGCAGCGAGCCATTGATAAGCCGTTTCTCATGCCGATTGAAGATGTCTTTACCATCAGTGGTCGGGGGACCGTGGTGACGGGTCGGGTCGAGCGTGGGGTGGTCAAGGTGGGGGATGAAATTGAGATTGTAGGGCTGAAGCCGACGCAGACGACCATTGTGACGGGCGTGGAAATGTTCCGGAAGGTGTTGGATGAGGGGCAGGCGGGTGACAATATTGGGGCGCTGTTGCGGGGCACGAAGAAGGAAGATGTGGAGCGTGGCATGGTGTTGGCCAAGCCGAAGAGCATCACGCCGCATACGAAATTTAAGGCGGAAGTGTATATTTTGACGAAGGAAGAGGGCGGGCGGCATACGCCGTTTTTTAATGGGTATCGTCCGCAGTTTTACTTCCGGACGACAGATGTTACGGGAGTGGTGCAATTGAACCCGGGGGTGGAGATGGTGATGCCGGGGGATAATGTGTCGTTTGAGGGGGAGCTCATCTCACCGATTGCGATGGAGCAAGGGGTGCGATTTGCAGTGCGAGAAGGGGGCCGAACGGTTGGAGCCGGGGTGGTCACGGAAATCGTCGCGTAAGAACATAATGGTGGAGTGTGGAAAGGGTAGGTTTTTGTGGATCGAGACCGTAGAATCCGAATTCGATTAAAAGGGTTTGACTATAGAGTATTAGACCAATCTCTTCGTGAGATTGTTGATACCGTTCGTCGGAGTGGCGCTCGCATTGCCGGTCCGGTGCCTTTGCCTACGCGGATTGAAAAGTGGACAGTCCAGAGATCAACCCACGTTGATAAAAAGTCCCGTGAGCAGTTTGAGATGCGTACCCATAAGCGATTGCTGGATATTATGGAACCAACACCTGAAACTATGGACGCCTTGATGAAATTGAATTTGGCGGCCGGGGTTGATGTGGAAATTAAGTTATAGGGTTATTGGTAAAGGTATCTGTAGTTATTGCCAACTTAATTTAGGTAATTATTGAATTATGGTTAAAGGGTTGATAGGTAAAAAATTAGGTATGATTCAGGTTTTTGATGAGGGAAGACGTCTTATTCCCGTCACGGTTGTTGAGGCCGGTCCTTGTGGAATTGTCCAGATTAAAAAAAAGAGTACGGATGGCTATGATGCCGTGCAAGTTGGGTTTAAAGAAGTTTCTGAACGGAAACGGACAAAGGCGCAGTTGGGACATTTAAAGAAATCAGGGAATAAGGTTTGGCGGCATTTGAGGGAGTTTGGTTCGGATGGTGAGGAGCAGGTCGGTTCCCTTGTGAATGTAAATATATTTTCCGAAGGTGAGTCGATTGATGTTCAGGGAGTGTCCAAGGGTAAGGGTTTCCAGGGGGTTATAAAACGTCATAATTATGCTGGGGGGCCCGCCTCTCATGGATCTATGTTTCATCGAGCACCTGGGTCCATTGGTTCGAGTTCTTTTCCTTCAAGAGTTTTAAAAAATAAAAAACTTCCTGGCCACATGGGAAATAAGCAAATCACAATCAGAGGATTAAGGGTTTTCGGGGTAAAGTCTGAGGAAAATATTATATTGATTTCAGGATCTGTCCCTGGTCCGGTTGGTGGGGTAGTCATCGTAAGGAAGGTTGGCTGATGCAGTCTATTGATGCTTTTCCCGTATTTGGCCCAGATTCTCGGCCTGTAGATAAAATTGATTTGACTGATGGTGTTTTTAGTTCAAACGTTAATCCTTCCTTGGTTCATCGCGCCGTGGTAATGCAGCGGTCAAGTGTCAGGCAAGGAACGGCTTCAACGCTAGGGCGTGGAGAGGTGAGGGGCGGTGGTAAGAAGCCATGGAAGCAGAAGCATACGGGGCGTGCAAGATCGGGATCAAGTCGTTCACCGATTTGGAGAGGTGGTGGAACTGTTTTTGGCCCGAAACCTAGATCCTATTCCTCTGCCTTGCCGAAGAAAATGTATAGAGCGGCCCTGAGGGGGGCTTTGGCAGCCAAGACCGGGGACGGTTTAGTAGTTTTGGATGACCTGGTTCTTCCGGAACTGAAAACCCGTCAATTGGTTAAATCCCTTTCGACTGTTGGAGCGACAGGGAAAGTGCTTTTGGTTATTGAAGAGAGCCTAGGTGATCTAATTCGTATTGGAAAAAATGTAAAAAACTTAAAGGTCCTTCATGGTAAGGACCTTAATGTGTATGACGTACTTTGGTGTGACAAATTGGTTGTAACCAAGGTAGAGCTAGAACGAATTCAGGAAATTTGGGTGTAACGTGAATCCACATGATGTATTGATCCGTCCTTTGTTAACAGAAAAAATCACTGCAATACGTGAAACGAAGAATTCCATTGCATTCTCCGTTCATCGCCAGGCGACTCGAATTGATATTCGCCGAGCTGTGGAGAAGGTGTTTAGCGTTAAGGTAGCTTCGGTAAATGTGATGAATGTGAGAGGGAAAAAAAAGCGACAAGGTCGTTTTACTGGTAGAAGGTCCGATTGGCGAAAGGCATTCATCACCCTAAATGAGGGCGAAAAAATCGAACTGTATGAAAGTGCATAGTGTGAGTATTTTTGTTATTTACGAGAATAGTGAGAATTAGGTTATGCCAATAAAAGAATATAATCCAACATCACCTGGCAGAAGGGGTATGTCATCAGTCACGGGTGAAGGTTTGTCTCGTAAAAGGCCTGAAAAGAAGCTGACAAGTTTTAAATCTAAGTCTGGTGGAAGAAATAACGCGGGTAGGATTACTTCCAGATTCAAGGGTGGTGGGCATAAGCGCCTTTATCGGAAAATTGATTTTAAGCGAGATAAATTTAATATTCCAGCCAAAGTGGCATGTCTTGAGTATGACCCGAATCGGTCGGCCCGTATTGCACTCTTGCACTATGCTGATGGGGAAAAGCGTTATATCTTAGCTCCGTTAGGTCTGAAGGTCGGTGATTCGGTTCAGTCTGGAACTCGGGTTGATGTGAGGGTTGGAAATGCCCTGCCTCTCATGGAAATGCCTTTTGGTATAGTCGTGCACAATATTGAATTGAAGCCTGGAAAGGGCGCTCAAGTTGCTAGGAGTGCCGGGGCATCTGCGCAGGTGATGGGTCGTGATGAGGGCTATGTGCAAATTCGTTTAACGTCTGGTGAAATGAGGAAGATACTGGGAGCCTGTATGGCAACGGTTGGACAGGTTGGGAATACTGACCATAACAACGTTACGATTGGAAAAGCAGGCAGATCTCGGTGGTTAGGTAGGAAGCCCCATCAGCGGGGAGTGGTAATGAACCCCGTTGACCATCCGCATGGTGGTGGTGAGGGGAAATCAGGCCAGGGTAATCCTCACCCGGTCTCTCCATGGGGTCAGCCAACCAAGGGGTTTAAAACACGGAAGCCGCGGAATCAAAGCTCGCGTTTTATCATTGCAGGTAGAAAGAAAAAGTCCCGTTAATTTAAGGGGGAATCGATGCCGAGGTCAGTACATAAGGGTCCTTTTGTCGATGAGCACATTGCAAAAAAGGTGGAAAAGGCCAGAGAGGGAAGAGAGTCCAAGGTAATAAAAACTTGGTCTCGTCGGTCGACAATTATTCCCGATATGATTGGTCTGACTTTTGCTGTTCATAATGGAAAGAAATTTATACCTGTATTTGTTACCGACAATATGGTTGGTCACAAGTTGGGGGAATTTGCTCCTACGAGATTTTTTAAGGGGCATGGACATGCCAGGAGTGAGAAGGCCGTTGCACTCAAGTAGTGCGAATTTAAGAATTTCCTAGGGCATAAAATTACTGAAAAGGTTGAGAGCAAAGATATGGCTGAAGCTAAAGCAGTATTGCGACATGTAAGACTGGCCCCACGTAAAGCAAGGTTAATTGTTGATATGGTGAGGGGAAGAAATGCGGCTGAAGCATTGGCCCTATTGAAGTATACGCCGAGATCGGCTGCCAGGGTTGTTGAGCAATTACTCTTTTCCGCTGTTTCTAATGCTGGACAGAAGGATTTGGGTGACCCTGAAAATTTAAAAGTTGCCAGGGCATATGTGGACGGTGGTCCGATTTATAAGCGCTTTCGCCCTCGATCAATGGGAAGGGCTAATCCCATACAAAAACGGACAAGTCATATTACAATTGTTGTAAGTCCAACTGCCTAATAGTGAACAAATTTAGAAAACTTGGAAGTTAGGGGAGAAAGAGTACATGGGTCAAAAGACGCACCCGTATGGATTCAGGTTAGGTTATACCCGGACGTGGCATTCGCGATGGTATGCAAAAAAAGATTATGCCAAACTTCTTCACCATGATTTGTCCATTAGGGGTGTAGTAAAAAAGAGGCTATATCATGCTGGCATATCAAGTGTGGAAATTGAGCGATCAGGTAACCAACTGAAATTAATTATTCATACTGCCCGTCCTGGAATAATTATTGGGAGGAAGGGCGCTGAAGTTGATAAATTAAAAGCCTCCCTTGAAAAAGAATATGGGAATGAAGTTTTTGTTACGGTGAAGGAAATTAAAAAGCCTGAATTGGATGCCCAACTGGTTGCGGAGAATATTGCTACTCAATTGGAGAAAAGGGTCTCATTTCGTCGTGCGTTAAAGCGAAGCGTGGCTTCTGCTCTTAGGCTTGGTGCTTTGGGGATTAAGGTGTATTGTGCCGGGCGTCTTGGTGGGCACGAAATTGCCAGGACAGAGTGGTATCGAGAGGGTAGAGTTCCACTTCATACTCTCCGGGCTGATGTTGAATATGGTTTTGCTGAGGCAAAGACTGCCATGGGGCAAATTGGGGTTAAGGCATGGATATATAAGGGGGATGCTCAGATACCTTCTCTGGAAAAGTCTGAACCTTCGTTAGGATTTTTATAAAAGACAGAATGACTAAGTGATTGGAGTAATTAGAAGATGTTAGCTCCGAAAAGGGTTAAATTTAGAAAAGTTCAAAAAGGGCGGATGCGTGGGAAGGCCTACCGCGGTGGTGAAATCGCATATGGGGTATTTGGACTTAAAGCCATGGAGCCGGGAAGAATTACTGCAAGACAAATTGAAGCGGCTCGTATTGCGATGACCAGACATGTAAAGAGGGGTGGTAGAATTTGGACCAGAATATTTCCGGATAAGCCCATTACCAAGAAACCTGCGGAAGTGCGCATGGGAAAAGGAAAGGGGAACCCTGAGTATTGGGTTGCCCCAGTAAAGTTGGGAAGAATTTTGTTTGAAATGGATGATGTCACGCAATCTGTTGCCGAAGAGGCATTGCGTTTAGCAGGTCACAAATTACCGGTGGCAACCAAGTTTGTTATTCGAGGAGAAATCCCCGTTTTGTAGGTGTTGATTATGGAAATGAACGAACTGAAAAATTTAGAAAAAAGTGAACTGCTTGAAAAAGTGAGTAAATTGAAGCAAGAATTGTTTCATTTTAGGAGTCAGTTGGCATTGGGGCGAATGGAAAATCCAATGCGAATCCGTGAAACCAGAAAGAATATTGCCAGGGTTAAAACTGTAATTGGGCAAAAAGCTAATTAGTCAACCGC